>JBIQML010000230.1:0-7131 GCA_044463405.1 Nakamurella lactea
TACTCAGTACGCCGTTTCCTTCACTCTTCACCCTTCACTCTTCACCCTTCCGTCAGTCCATCTCCACCTGCCGCACGTCGTGCACCTCGGGCAGCTCGGCGAGCTTCTGGAGGACGTCGGTGTCGAGGCGGGTATCGATGGAGACGGCGGCGAGGGCCTCCGTCGGGAAGCTGGTGCCCAGCACCGCGGCGTCCGCCACCAGTGTCCGCAGGTCCGGGTCGAGGGCGTCGAGCCGGGCGGCGAGCAGGGCGTGCAGGCTATCCGGCACCGACAGCGCTCCGAGATCGCCGACCAGACGGTAGATGCCGTCGCGGGGCACCACGACATCCCGGTCGATGAGTGAGCGGATGGTCTCCACCGCGAACAGCGGAATGCCCTGCGCCTGACCGGTGATCGCGCTCCGCGCCGCGGCGGGCATGCCAGGGACCAGGGCCTCGACCAGGTCGTCCATCGACCGTGGGTCCAGCGGGTCGAGGGTGAGCATGGTGCGGTTGCGCCCGCCCGCCCAGTTCGGGTGGGTGTGTTCCAGTTCCGGCCGGGCGAAGACCAGCACGAAGATCGGCACGGCGCGCGCCCAGTCCACCACGTGATCGAGGAACTCCAGCAGCCCGGCATCGGCGTACTGGGCGTCCTCCACCAGCAGGACCACCGGCCGCTGTTCCGCGAGACGCTCGAAGAACAGCCTCCACCCGGCGAACAATTCCTCCCTGGACAGGGCCTTTCCGGTTCCAGGAGCGACCGGCACGCCGAGCAGTCGACCGAGCCGGATCGCGATGTACTCGCGCTCCTCGGCGCCGGTCACATGCGTGCGCAGGCCGTCGGCAAGCTTGCCCGCCGCAACATCGGTCGGATCCTCCTCAGCGATACCGAGCCGCTGGCGGACGATCTCGGCCAACGCCCAGAACACCACCCCGTCCCCGTAGGACAGGCACCGCCCGCGATGCCACCAGATCTGGTCGGCCAGACCGTCGATGTACTTCTCGAACTCCCAGCCCAGCCGGGACTTGCCCACCCCGGCCGGCCCGGACACCAGCACCATGCGGGGGCTGCGCCGCTCCACCGTCGCGTGGAAGAGCTCACGCACCGTGCGAAGCTCGGCGTCACGACCCAGCAGTGGGGCTTCCAGCCCGTCCACCCGCTGCGCGCCGCCGACACCGGACAGCACCCGGGTCGCGGCCCACAGCTGAACCTGGTCCGCCTTGCCCTTCAACGAGTGTCGACCGGCATCGTCGAACCCGATGGCCGGCGCCGCCAGCCGGTGCGTCACCTCGTCCACCCACACCGAGCCGGGCGAGGCGGCGGCCTGCACCCGGGAGGCGGTGTTGACCGCGTCGCCGGCCACCATGCCCTGGTTGGTGGCGGCGAGGTTCACGGCGACCTCGCCGGTGACGATACCCACCCGCGCGGCCAGTCCCGGCAGCGCGGCCTGCTCACCGAGCAGCGTCACCGCCGCCGCCAGGTCCAGGCCGGCCCGCACGGCCCGCTCGGCGTCGTCCTCGCCGGCGACCGGGGTTCCCCACACCGCCATCACCGCATCGCCGATGAACTTCTCCACCACGCCGCCGTACCGTCCGATCACCGTGCGTGCGGTCTCGAAGTACCGGGACAGCAGTTCCCGAACCTCCTCGGGATCCCGGCTTTCGGACAGCGGCGTGAATCCGACCAGATCCGCGAACAGCACGGAGCAGACCCGGCGCTGAGCGACCGAGGGTCCCGTCGGCGCCGGGTCGTGCGGTGTCGCCGGCCCGCCGTTGGACCGGATCGACCCGTGGGGGCTGATCGGGCGCCCGCAGTCGTGGCAGTACTTCTGGCCGGCCAGGGCGGTGACCCCACATGCCGGGCACTGCGCGGACAGCGGTCGACCGCACTCCCCGCAGAACCTTCCGGTCGCCGGATTCGGGGAGCCACAGGACCCGCAGATCGCCTGCACGCCGGGACCTCCTCTGCGGTTCCCCTCCAGGATGAAAAGATAGCCCCATTTCGTTCCGGACGAATGGCGCGGCATTCCGCAGATGTGCGCGGGCTCGGAGATGCATTGAGCGCATTGAGCGGGGACGGCTATCGTCATTTCATGGCATGTCGACGCCGCCGGGCGGCGCGATGAGCGTCTCCGACGGCGTGGCCGTCCCGTGCGCGTCGTGCGGGGCCGCGTTGGAGGCCCCCGATCGGTTCTGCGCCGCCTGCGGCGCCCGCCGCGGGGGAGCTTCGTGCTCCGCCTGCGGGTCGGAATTGCGTCCGGCGGCGGCGTTCTGCTCGTCCTGCGGATCGCCGGTGCCACCGAGCGATGGGGCCGTTCGTGCCCCGGATCGCCCCAACGGGGCCCTTCCGGCGTCGGAGCGTCGCCTCACATCGGTGCTGTTCGCCGACCTGGTGAATTACACCGCCCTGTCCGAGGCCAGGGACACCGAGGACGTCCGCGAATTGCTGGACGCATATTTCACCGTGTGCAAGACGGTCGTGCGCCGGTACGGCGGCAGCATCGAGAAGTTCATCGGCGACGCGGTGATGGCGGTCTGGGGCGTTCCGGCCGCGCACGAGGACGACGCGGAGCGGGCGGTGCGCGCGGCGCTGGAGCTGGTGTCCGGGGTCGCGGAGTTGGGGGAGCGGTTGCAGATCCCGGAGCTGGCACTGCGGGCGGGCGTCGTCACCGGTGAGGTGTCCACGACGGTCGGGGCCACCGACCAGGGGATGGTGGCCGGCGACCCGGTGAACACCGCCTCCCGGGTGCAGGCCTCCGCGGCGCCCGGTGAAGTGTGGGTGGACGCCGGCACCCGGGCGCTCACCGCGGTCGCGATCAGCTACACCGACGCCGGCGAGCACAGCCTGAAGGGGAAGTCGGAGCCGGTGCGGCTGTTCCGCGCGGGCAGCGTGGTGGCTGGTATCGGCGGTCTGCAGCGGGTGGACGGGCTGGAGGCGCCGCTGGCGGGGCGGGAGCGGGAACTTCGTCTGGTGAAGGAGTTGTTCCACGCCACCGAGGAGTCCGGCAGGGCACGGCTGGTGGTCGTGGACGGAGTGGCCGGCATCGGCAAGTCCCGCCTGGCATGGGAACTGAGCAAGTATCTGGACGGTCTCACCTCGGGTGTGCGCTGGCATCAGGGCCGGTGCCTGTCCTACGGCGACGGCGCCGCGTTCTGGGCGCTGATGGAGGCGGTGCGCAGCCGGCTCGCACTGGAGCAGGAGGAGGCGGGCGTCGAGCCGTCCCGGGCGCTGGAGATCACCCTGGACAGGTACGTGCCCGACGCCGAGGAGCGGGAATGGCTTCGCCCGCGCATCGCCTCGCTGCTGGGCGAGGGCGGGGACTTCGCGCGGGAGGACCTGTTCGCGGCCTGGACCAGGTTCTTCGAGCGCATCGGCGCTGGCACCGACGTGGTGGTCCTGGTCGTCGACGACGCCCAGTACGCCGACGACGGGTTCCTGGGATTCATCGAATATCTGCTCTCGGCGGCAAAGGCGCCGATCTTCGTGCTGCTGCTGGCGCGGCCCGAGTTGATGGAGGCGAATCCCGCCCTCGGTGGACGGCGAGCCACCACCATCCGGCTGGAACCGTTGGGCGACACCGCGATGGGCGCGTTGCTCGGGGGGCTGGTGCAGGGTCTACCTCACTCGGCCCGGACCGAGCTGGTCGGCCGCGCCGAGGGCGTGCCGCTGTACGCGGTGGAGACGGTCCGCGCGCTCATCGACCGGGACCTGGTGATCCCGAGCGAGGGCCGCTATGTGGTGCGGCCGGATGCCGACCTCGACCTCTCCGAGGTGGCGGCGCCGGCCTCGCTGCAGGCGCTGATCTCCGCCCGCCTGGATGTGCTGACGGCGGCAGAACGCCGGGTGGTGTCCGATGCGAGCGTGCTGGGCCTGACGTTCACTTGGGAGGGTATCGAGCTGCTCAGCGGGCAGGTCGATGATCTGCCCGGCGTGTTGGATGCGTTGTCGCGCAAGGAGATCATCGCCACCGAGACCGACCGGTTCTCCGCCGAACGGGGCCAGTACCGGTTCGTGCAATCGATGGTCCGTCAGGTCGCCTACGGCATGCTGTCCCGACGGGACCGCAAGTCCCGGCACCTGCAGGTGGCCGAGCACCTCGCCCGGCAGGCCGACCAGGCCGACGAGCTCGCGGTGGTCATCGCCCAGCACCTGACGGACGCGGTCGAGGTTTCCGGACCGGCGGATCCCGACGTGCCCGAGCTCCGGCGCAGGGCGGTGGAGTTGCTGATCAGGGCGGCGGACCGCGCCTGCTCGCTCGGCTCCCACCGGGACGGCCTGCGGTTGTATCGGGCGGCCCTGCACGAGCTGGACGACCCGGCCGCAGCCGCCCCCGTCCAGGAGAGGGCCGCCGAGGTGGCCATCACGCAGGCCGACTACCAGGCGGCGCAGGAACTCGCCGATGCTGCGTTGCGCACCAGGGACGCCGCAGCCGATCCGAGGCAGGCCGCGCTGGCGGCACGACTGCGGGGGCAGGCGATGTGCTACCGGGGAGCCATGGCGGCCGGTGTCGAGTTCATGAGGGACCGCTACCGGCAGTTGCGCAGCATCCCACACTCCGAACGGGCGCAACTGACGATCCTGCACGGGCTTAGCGCCGCGAACTCCTTCCTCGACCCCAGCCGAGCGGAGGCCACCCAGATGGCACGGGATCACCTGATGCTCGCCGAGCAACTGGGTGACGAGGAGGAGGTGGCCCGCGGCATCGCCGTGCTGTCCACGATCGAAGGAAGGAGCGGCTCGATCCACCTCGCGGTGGCACTGATGCGGGCATCCATCGAACTCAGCCAGCGCCAGCAGGCTTGGCTGTCCCTGACCAACGGCCACATCAACATGGCCGACCTGCTCATGGCGGCGCAGCCGCGGGAGGGTCTCAAGCACGCCAGGGCGGCCATCACCATCTCCCGCGAGCACGGATTGCACAGTTCCGCCGAGAGCGCCTTGCTCAACGCGCTCAGCACCGCGTGGGTGCTGGGCGAATGGGACCTGCTCTCCGAACTGCTGGCGGAGCACCAGGATTCGGACGACCTGCACGACCAGTCCTCGTTGAGCACGATCATGGCGGTCGACCTGTGGCGGGTCGACGCGGGGCTGCCCGCCATGATCGAGCAGCAGCCGATGATGCCGTCGGATGATCCGCAGGACAGGGCGTGGCAGCAACACCTGGCCATGCTGCGGGCCCGGCACGGAGGGGACGTGAAGCTGGCAGCTAGGTATGCCGGGGAGTCCCTGGCAGGGAACCTGCCCCAGGCGATCACCCGGGGGGACCTCGGGCTGCTGTGGCCATGGGCCCTCCGGGCCGTGCTGGCCACCGGCGACCTGGCAGAGGCGCACCGGCTTCTGGAGATCGCCGAGGCCGTTCCGAATGCCGGCGCCCCCACGGCGCTGAGCATCCACCGGCAGTTGGGACGAGCGCTGCTGGCCGCTGCGGAGCACGGCGACGACGTCGACGCCGCCACCGTCGAGGCCGACTTCCGTGACTCCGTCACGGCGTTCGAGGCGTTCGGGTCGCCGGTGTTCCTCGGGCAGGCCAGCGAGGAGTTCGGCGAGTGGCTCGCGCGGCGGGGGCGGCACGACGAGTCGCGGGCGCTGTTGGAGGCGGCCAGGGGCATCCATGCCGGTCTCGGCGCGCCCGCCTGGCTGGCTCGGCTGGATCGCCTGCTCGCCGCGAGCCCGCCGGTGGACGCCGCCCGCTGAGCAGCAGGGGCGGTGCGCCAGGTTCCGCGCCGAGTCGACCGCCGGGCCCCCTGCGTCGACCGCCGGGCCCCCTGCGTCGACCGCCCGGGCCCGCGGCGCAGACCGTCAGGCCCGCTCCACCGCGCGCAGCCGCGCGCACAGTCCCATCAGCAGCGCCCTGCTGATCTCCGGATGCTGGTCCAGCAGGGAGGAGAACTCCTCGCGCGGGATGTACAGCGTCCGCAACTCGCCGTCCGCGACCACGGATGCCGACCGCGGCTGCCCGTCGATCAGGCTGATCTCCCCGAAATAGTCACCGGGCCCCAGCGGATGCCGTTGCACCCCGGCGCTGGTCACCGACGCGGTGCCGTCCAGGATCAGGTGGAAACCCACGCCGAGATGGCCCTCGGCGACGGCGGCATGTCCGGGATGGTGCGAGACCTCGCGCGCGAGCGTCGCCAGCCGCTTGAGCTCCTTGCGGGACAGCCCGCGGAACAGATCGACCGAGGCGAGCCTGTCGATGACGGTGCTTTCCTGCACGGTGACTCCTCTGGTCGACGCACCCTCGGGTCACTGTGCCAGACTCGACGATTCGAGGGAAGTCCGCCGTGTTCCTGGCCACCGTCACCGCCGGTGCCTCACCCGGCCGTCCCGCCGCCCTGCTGCGCCGCGCCCGAACTGTCCGGGTCGCTCAACTGCTCCAGCGCCAGCGCGCAGATCCGCCCGAACGCGTCCAGCAGTTCCGGGCTCAGCGGGTCGAACAGGATCTGCCGCACGCTGTTCGCATGGCCGGGTGCGGCCGCCTGCAGCCGCTGGAATCCGGCGTCGGTGAGGGTGGCGATCTGGCCGCGCCGGTCCCCCGCAGCGCGCCGGCGCTCCACCCACCCGGCCTCCTGCAGCCGGTCCACGGCGTGCGACATCCGGGACGGTGACGACCATGCCGCCTTGGCCAGGTCCGTCATCCGCAGCGATCGGTCCGGTGCTTCGGACAGCATGGCGAGCACCAGGTAATAGGTATGCGGCATGTTGGCGTCCTGGCGCAGGTCGCGATCCAGCCGCTCGGAGAGCATGCCGGTCATCTGCAGGTAGGCCCGCCACACCCGCTGCTGCTCGTCCGACAGCCACGGCCCGTCCGACATCGCCACCCCTTTGTGATGATTGAGAGCTCACATACCCCGTGTACCCTGCAGCTATACCGCTGCCCACGGAGGTCAACGATGTCCACCAGTGTTCCCGACGCGACCGCCGGCACCCGGCAGGCGCCGCCGGGGGATTCCGCCGCGTCGCCCCGGATGCCGGTGCTGTACCTCTCGCACGGAGCGCCGCCGCTCGCCGACGACGACGTCTGGACCGATCAGCTCGCCCGCTGGGGCGCCGACCTGCCCCGGCCGAGCTCGATCCTGGTGGTGTCCGCGCACTGGGAGGCCGCGCCGGTCACCATCGGCGCGACCGAGACGGTTCCGCTGACCTACGACTTCT
>JBIQML010000231.1:0-5942 GCA_044463405.1 Nakamurella lactea
CGGGCGCCCACGTCACCGCCGAGATCGCCAGCCAGCCCGAGGTGTGGGCACGCGCGGCGGACCTGGCGACCGAGAAGGCCGCGACGCTGCCGCAGCCCGGCGAGACGGTGGCGGTGGTCGGATGCGGCACCAGCGCGTTCATCGCCCAGGCCTACGCCGCCGAGCGGGAGGCGGCCGGGCAGGGCGTCACCGACGCGTTCGTCGCCTCGGAATACCCCCGCGGACGGCGCTACGACCGGCTGGTGGCGATCACCCGGTCCGGCACCACCACCGAGGTGCTGGAGTTGTTGGCGGCGCTGCCGGATGGGCAGCGGACCCTGGCGGTGGTCGGCGACCCGGACACGGCAGGGGCGCGCGCCGCCGACGACGTGGTGCTGATGCCGTTCGCGGACGAGAAGTCCGTGGTGCAGACCCGGTTCGCCACCTCGACGCTGGCGCTGCTGCGGGCCGGGCTCGGGCAGCAACTCGCTCCGGTGATCGAGCAGGCGCGGGCGGCGCTGCAGGCAGACCTCCCGGACGGCTGGCAGCAGACCGAGCAGTTCGTGTTCCTGGGCCGCGGACCCGGCGTCGGGCTGGCCAACGAGGCGGCGCTGAAGATGCGGGAGTCCGCGCTGGCCTGGGCCGAGTCGTACCCGGCGATGGACTACCGGCACGGCCCGATCTCGCTGGCCGAGCCGCACTCGCTGGTGTGGCTGCTGAACGATCCGCCGGAGGGGCTGGTCGATCAGATCGGCGCCACCGGCGCTCGGGTGCAGGCCGGTGACGGGGATCCGATGGCCGAGCTGGTCCGGGTGCAGCGACTGGCGGTCGCGCTGGCGCTGCACCGCGGGCTGGACCCGGACCAGCCGCGCAACCTGACCCGCTCGATCGTGCTGGGCGACGCGCCGGCGGACGGGTCCTGGCCGTGACCCCACCGGCCCGCCCGCCCCGCCCGCATGGATCAACTTCCGCGGCATGCACGAAGTTCGCCCCACCAGCCCCGCGCGTCACATTTCCGGCACGTTCGCGCATGCGGGCCGCGGGTTTTCGGGAGGTCTGACAGCCATGCCGCTGGTCCCGAGCTCGGAGGTGCTGTTGCCGGCCCGGCAGGCGGGCCGGGGCGTCGGCGCGCTCAACGTGATCCAGCTCGAGCACGCCGAGGCCCTGGTGGCGGGGGCCGAGCGTGCCGGGTCACCGGTGATCCTGCAGATCTCGCAGAACGCCGCGCGCTATCACGGCTCGCTCGAGCCGATCGGGCTGGCGACCCTGGCGGTGGCCCGAGCCTCCGCCATCCCGGTGGTCGTGCACCTGGACCATGCGACCGACGAGCACCTGGTGGACCGGGCGATCGCTCTGGGATTCACCTCGGTGATGTTCGACGCCTCGGTGCTCGACTACGCCGAGAACGTCGCCAGGACCGCGGCGGTGGTGCGGCGCGCCCACGATGGCGGGGTCTGGGTCGAGGCGGAGCTGGGCGAGGTCGGCGGCAAGGACGGCGTGCACGCGCCCGGAGTGCGCACCGACCCGGGCGAGGCGGTCGCGTTCGTGCAGGCGACCGGCATCGACGCGCTGGCGGTCGCCGTGGGGTCGTCCCATGCGATGACGTCCCGCACCGCATCGCTGGACTTCGACCGGATCGCCGAGTTGGCGACGGCGGTGACGGTGCCCCTGGTGCTGCACGGATCGTCGGGGGTGTCCGACGCGGACATCACCAGGGCCGTCGCCGCGGGCCTGACCAAGATCAACATCGCAACGCACCTGAACGTGACGCTGACCGCGGCGCTGCGCAGGTACCTGGACGCGCACCCGGAGGTGGTGGACCCCCGCAAGTATCTGGGCGCCGGCCGCGATGCGCTGGTCGCCGAGACGGCCAGGCTGATCGGCGTCATCGCCGGGTCCTGACGCGCCGCTGCCGGCAGGCTCAGGGGCGCGCCGGCGGCTCGTCGAGGTGCCAGCGGGCGAAGGTCAGCGCCTCGGCGAGGTCCACCTCTCGCTGCTGGGCGCTCCTGCCGCGGGTGGACACCTCCAGCACCACAGATCCCGTATAGCCGGACGAGGCGAGCGCCGAGAGCACGGGACCGCACGGCACCACGCCCCGGCCGGGAACCAGGTGCTCGTCCCGGGCGGCGCCGGAGCCGTCCGCCAGGTGCAGGTGCGTCAACCGGCCGCCCATCCGGTCCGCCATCTCGAGGGCGTCCACACCGGAGGCGGCGGTGTGCGAGAGGTCGAGGGTGTACCAGGGGTAGCCGGAGGGCACCGGGTCCCAGTGCGGCCGGTAGGTGTTGACCAGGGCGCCGGCGATCCGCACCGGGAACATGTTCTCGATCGCGATCCGGACCTCGGTCCGTTCCGACAGCTCGGCGACGGCCTCCACGAACGACCCGGCGGCGGCCCGCTGCCACACGAACGGCGGATGCGCGACCACCACCGTGGCGCCCAGCCGCTCGGCCAGATCCACCGATCGGGAGATCTTGACCATCGGGTCGGTACTCCACACGCGCGCGGACACCAGCAGGCACGGCGAGTGCACCGACAGCACCGGAACACCGTGCTGCGCGGTCAGTTCCGCCAGCGCGTCGGCATCTTGCGTCACCCGCTCGGCGGTGACCATCACCTCCACGCCGTCGTAGCCGAGGGCCGAGGCCATCTCGAATGCCAGCGAGGCGGATCCGGGAAACACCGAGGAGGTGGACAGGCCGACCCGGATGCCCGGCCCGGAGGCTCTGCTCGGCGCCCACGGTTCGCTCGGGCCTCCGCTCACCCGCCCCGCCGCTCCGCGGCCACGGGCCCGCCTCGCTCCGCCCTCGCTCGGTGCCCACGGTTCGCTCGGGCCTCCGCTCACCGGCCCTGCCGCTCCGCGGCCACGGGCCCGCCTCGCTCCGCCCTCGCTCGGTGCCCACGGTTCGCTCGGGCCTCCGCTCACCGGCCCCGCCGCTCCGCGGCCACGGGCCCGCCTCGCTCCGCCCTCGCTCACGCCGGAAAGGCCAGTTGGTCGAGGCGCTGCAGGATGACTCCTTCCCGCAGCGCCCATGGACAGATCTGCACCTCGTCCGTCCCGGCCGCCGTCATCGCCGCCAGCGCGACCGCCGCGCCGGCGGCCAGCTGGGCCGAACGATCGGCCGAGACCCCTTCCAGAGCCCCAACATCCGCACCTGCCATGCGCGAGATGAAGGCCGTGACCTGGCGCAGCGCCGTGATGCTCAGATACCGCGGCACCCGAGGCCCCGCAGCGGTGGGCGCCGCTCCGGCCAGCCGCGCGAGCGTCCGGAACGTCTTGGAGCTTCCGGCGACCCGGTCGAACGGCCCGACCGCCTTGATCCGCGCGGCCACGGGCACCAGCAACGACTGGGCGTGCTCCCGCAGGGCCGCCACCGCCTCGGCGCCGGGTGGGCCGCCGGATCCGTCACCGACCAGCCGTTCTCGGTACATCCGGCCCGCGCCCAGCGGCAGCGACACGGCCAGCGCGGGCTCCTCGTTCACGCCGCCGGCGATCTCCAGCGACCCGCCGCCGATGTCCAGTACCAGCAGGTTCCCCGCGCTCCATCCGAACCAGCGACGCGCCGCCAGGAAGGTCAGCCTGGCCTCGTCCTCACCGGAGAGCACCTGCAGGTCGACGCCCGTGGTGGCGGCCACCGTGTCGAGCACCTCGCTCGAGTTGGAGGCATCCCGGACCGCCGAGGTCGCAAAGCCCAGCAGCTCGGCGCAGTCCGCATCCCGCGCGGCTTGCGCCGCCTCGCCGACGGCGCTCACCAGGGACTCCGCCCCCGCGTCGGACAGCGCCCCATCCGGGCCGATCAGGGACGCGAGCTTCAGGGTCCAGCGCTGCGAGTGCATGGGGTTCGGGTGGGCGCCCCAGTGCGCATCCACCAGCAGCAGGTGCACCGTGTTGGACCCGACGTCCAGCACTCCCAGCCGCATCGGTCTCCCCCGCTCACCCGAGGATGATCACCGGTCGCGGGGGATGGGCCTCGGACTCTGCCGCATATCCCCCAGCACCCGTGATCATCCGCCTCACCGGCCCTGGTTGGCCACCGCGGCGATCCCGGCAGCGGCCGCCTCCGGGTCCAGGTAGGTCCCGCCCGGGTTGACCGGCTTCAGGTCGTCGTCCAGGTCGTAGCGCAGCGGGATCCCGGTCGGGATGTTCAGCTTGGCGATCGCCTCGTCGCTGACCCCGTCTAGCAGCTTGACCGTCGCCCGAATCGAGTTCCCATGCGCAGCAACGAGAACCAGCTTTCCCGCTCGCAGGTCATCGGCGATCGGACCGCCGATCAGATAGGGCTTGAGGCGGATCACGACGTCGGCCAGGCACTCGGTGCGGGGCAACTCGGCCGGATCGTAGCGGGGGTCGCCGGCCTGCGAGTACTCGTTGTCGTCGCCGATCGGCGGCGGGGGGATGTCGTAGGAGCGGCGCCACGCCATGAACTGCTCCTCGCCGTAGGTCTCCAGCGTCTGCTTCTTGTCCCTGCCCTGCAGATCGCCGTAGTGACGCTCGTTCAGCCGCCAGGATCGCCGGACCGGGATCCAGTGCCGGTCGATGCGGTCCAACGCGAGGTTTGCCGTGGTGATCGCCCGTCGCAGTACCGACGTGTGCACCACGTCCGGCAGCAGCCCGGCATCGGCGAGCAGGTCACCGGCGCGGGTCGCCTCGGCGACGCCCTTCTCGGACAGCGGCACGTCCACCCAGCCGGTGAACAGGTTCTTCGAGTTCCAGGTGCTCTCACCGTGGCGTAGCAGGATGAGGGTGTTGGTCGGTGCAGCCATGCACTCAGTCTGCCGCAGCGGCGGTGACGGGGATCCCGGCGGGGGCGGATTCGGGCACAGATACGCCGACCGGCCGCCCCGGATGTGTATTCGACGCCGCGGCCCGACGAACCGAACCGAACCGAGCCCGACCGGGCCGGACGAACCGGGCCGGAGCGCGGAAACATCGTCCCGGGATGTATCAGGACCGCATCGCGGACCCTCCTCGACGACGCTCACCCGTGATCATCGCCGAAGGAGAAGACCCACGTTCCAGCATCGACACCTTCGACTGATCATCGTCACCGCCATCGCCGCCGCCACGCTGGCCGGCTGTACCTCCGGCCACACCCCGAGCAGCCCCTCGCAAACCGGTCCGGACGTCGCGTCCGGCAGTGCTCCTGGCACCGCGACACCCGGCCGATCCAGCGGCGGTCCGGCCTTCCCCTCCCCCGACATGTCCAGCCCGGGCGTCACGTCGACCAGCGCCACCAGCGCCACCAGTGCGACCCCGGCCGGGGGTGACCGCGGCTCGCCCGGTGCCGCCGCGGCCACGACCGCGCAGCTCCAGCAGGATGTCCCCACCGCCGCGTCCCTGGCCGCCGTCCGCAGGGGGCTGCCTGCCGATCCGGTGGCAGCCACCGAGGCGCTCGTCACCACGATCTTCGGTAGCGACGAGCGGGCAGCCGTCGCCGCGACCGCCGAAATCCTCCGCCGTGCCGGGCTGCCGCTGGTCAGCGTCGCCGGTCCGGTGGTGGCGCTACCGAGCAAGTTCACCATCGTCAACGAACCGATCCCGATCGAGTTCCTGCCGATGCTCACCCGCGACGTCCGAGCGGGGGAGTACTACACGCCCGACCAGGTCTCGACAATGCTTCAGAATCTGAAGGTGACGGCAAAGCCGCTCACGGCACGCGACGTGGTGACCGGTCTCGCGTCCTGGGGCAAGGGACCGGGTGATCCCACCGAATCGGTGGTCGCCGGGACGGCCGTGCGGGCCCTGGCCGCCGAGCGCCACCAATTGCTGATACCCGCCGAGATCCCGAGCGCGGCCACCGAAAGAGCGATGCAGAAGGATCCCGGCTCGCTGACTGCCGCGCAGCGCGAATTGCTGCTGGACCCGAACCGCATCCGAGGGCTGGACATGCTGCAGGTCCTCCTGCTGCTGGCGCACGCCACCGGGCAGGTCGTCCAGGACGCCACCGCGACCGCGGCACCCGCCA
>JBIQML010000231.1:5952-7096 GCA_044463405.1 Nakamurella lactea
ACACCGCACGCCCACGCTGCAGCAGGTCACCGCGGCCGGTGCCAGCGGACTGCGGCGGGCAGGCCCGCTGTCCCACCCGTGCCAGGCTCTGGCGCCCAGCAACAGCGCGAAACGGACGGCCGAGGCCGGCAGCAATGCCATCTTGCGCAAGAAGCTCGTGCTCGATTTCGGCAAGGACCTCGGTAGCGAGGAGGCTGCCAAGCTCAAGAACAACCTCCGCGGTTACAAGGTCGCCACCGGGGTGGTGTCCACGTACATCCTGCTGGCCGGCGCGACCTTGACGATGACCTCCGACAAGAGCGCCACGCACTTCCGGCACCAGATGTACGACGAGTCCCGCAACGTCACCTTCACCGCGCAGGCCATGTTCTCCTCGCCGGTCGCCCAACGTCGCCTGGGTTGCTGGGGATTCGCCGGGGTGACCGTCCCGCCGAACGGCCCGCTGCAGGGCTACACCGTGCGCTGGGAACTGCGCCAGGAGCTCCAGATGCTCCGCGCCGAGGAAGGCGCCGACGCCAAGAAGCTGCTGCCGAGCGGGGACAAGACGGACGGCGCCGGTATGTCGACGCTGACCACCATGCCGCGCCGCGAGGTGCAACCACCGGAACCCGGCAGCGACGTCCCGACGCACACCGGCTACACGACGGTGATCGCCCACCTCGACAAAACGGATTTCCCACTACGATTGTCCGACCTGTTCGGCCTGGCCGCCGACAGCGAGGCGGCACCGTACATGGCCAGCCTGAAGATGGCACTCGGCTTCATCAAGGACGTGGGGCTACCCAACGCCGTCATGCAGTTCCCGGTCACCTACCACGCGAGCGACGCCTTCGCGATCAACGGTGAGGCCACGCTGTGGATACCCGGCATGGGAACCGGAACGTGGACGGCAAACCTGTACTCGTGCGAGGGACCGACCGGACCGTGGAAGGGTTCGGTCTCGATCAACGGCTCGGCGAGCGCGGCGCTGGAGGAGGTGGCACGAGTCGCCGGCTACCACGGCCCGGCGTCCGGTCGTCCGACGGTGGTCCATCCTCGGTTCCGGCTCGACCCGAAGGACGATGGCGACCAGCTGGTGCCACTGGGAAGTACCGACGGCTGGCGGCTGGTGCTGATGGGCGCCGTCGTGCTGCTCGCCATCCCG
>JBIQML010000232.1:0-6994 GCA_044463405.1 Nakamurella lactea
GCTCGGCGACGCGAGCAGGCTGCATGGCACCCTCTGAGCCGTGGGTTCGCAGCGGTCGGTGAGGCGCAGGGTGCCGATGCGCGCCGCCCTGGTGATCGATGCACCCGCCGAACGGGTGCGGACCGCCGCCACCGACGTCGGCACCTGGGCCCGTGCGGCAGCGGCGGCCGGCCTGTCCGCGGAGGTCACCGATTCGCCCCACGGGAAGGACGGATGCCTGGCCCCCGGAGGCCTGATCCGGTTCACCGGCCGGCGGGGTCGGCGAGCGCTGTTCCGAGTGTCCGAAACGCACGATGCCGCGGAACTGGTGCGCCTGGAGGGCCTCGGCCGGTGCGAAGGGGTGTCGCTGACGGTGACGGCGGCCTCGACGCTCGCCGGGTCGCTGGTGACGGCGGACGTGCGCGCCGCGCGGTCGCTCGGCGGCGCGCGTGCCCGGATCCTGCGGCGGTTGCAGCTACTGCTGGGCATCATCCTGCTGGCGGCCACGGATCGGGCGAGTACCGGCGCCGCCGACGCGTCCGACTCCGCCGGTGACCCGGCCGGCGCCGGGCGTCGGGTGGTGGTCTGCGGGGTGGTGATCCGTGACGGCACCGTGCTGGCCGCGCGCCGAACCTATCCCCCCGAGCTCGCCGGGTTCTGGGAGTGCCCCGGCGGGAAGGTCGAGTCCGGCGAGTCCGAGACCGACGCCCTGGCCAGGGAACTGGAGGAGGAGCTCGGCATCACCGTCACCGTCCGCGATCGGATCGGTCCGGACTGCGCCCTGGGCAACGGGTACGTGCTGCACGCCTACCGGGCCGAGCTGCTATCCGGTGAGCCGTCACCGACTGTGCACGATGCCATCCGGTGGGTGAGGGCCGGCCAGGTCGACTCCGTGGCGTGGCTGCCCTCGGACGCGCCGCTTGTTCCGGTGCTGCGGGACCTGCTGGCCGGCGAGGTCACGGCGGTGACGACGTCCTCGTCACCGCCGTGACCCGATTGTCACTACGCACCCTCCGGTGCGCTGTGCCACGATCATCCCGGAGCGAGCGTTGGGCCGGTTCCCGACGGGCGTCCCGGTAGCAGCATTCAGTGATCGAACAATGCCCCGAACCAAGGAAGGGAAGTGCCTGATGACGCGCTGGCCGCGTATCGGAACGGTCGTCGCCGCCATGGCGGTGGCAGGGTTGGTCGCCGCGTGCGGCGCGACCACCCAGAACCCCAATGCCGGGGGAAGCCCGAGCAGCGCGGGGTCGGTGTCCGCCCCGAGCGCCTCCTCCGGGAGCGCCTCCTCCGGGTCGGCTGCCTCGAGCGCCTCGTCGGGCGGGAGCGCGTCGTCCGCCTCGAGCGCCTCGTCCGCCTCGAGCGCTTCGTCGGCCTCGTCCGGCAGCAGCGCGTCCTCGGCGTCCAGCGCCTCGTCGGCAGCGTCGTCCGGTGCGTCGGGATCCGCCAGCGGCGCGTCGTCCGCCGAACCCGAGCCGCTGAACCTGAACCTGCCCAAGGACTCGACGCTCGCCGCGCTCGTGCCCCAGAGCATCGCGAAGACCGGAAAGCTCGTCATCGCCACCGACGCCTCCTACGCGCCGAACGAATTCCTCAAGAACGGCCAGGGCGAGCCCATCGGTATGGATGTCGACCTTGGCAACGCGATCGCCCAGGTGCTCGGACTCCGGACCGAATGGAAACCGACCGGTTTCGACGGCATCCTGGCCGGCATCAACGCCGGTCGCTACAACCTGTCGCTGTCCTCGTTCACCGACACCAAGAAGCGCGAGAAGCAGGTCAACTTCGTCACCTACCTGAACGCCGGCGTCTCGATCGTGGTCGCCAAGGGCAACCCGAAGAACGTCAACTCCTCCGCAGACCTGTGCGGGTTGCGGGTGGGTGCCGAGAACGGCACCACGGAACAGGACATGCTCACCAAGGATGACGTCCCGGACTCGGTGGTGAAGATCTGCAAGGACGCCGGTAAGGCCGCTCCCGAGTTCTCCGGCTACCCCAACCAGAGCGACGTGAACGTGGCGCTCGCCTCCGATCGGCTGGACGCCTACCTGGCCGACACCCCCGTGGCGGAGTACGCCGTGAAGATCACCGCGGACAAGTTCGAGAAGGTCGGCAAGGACGTCGGTGTCGCGCCGTACGGAATCGCGGTCCCGAAGCAACCGGCGGCGCTGACCACCGCCATCCAGAAGGCGCTGCAGAAGCTGATGGACGACGGCAGCTACCAGAAGATCCTGGACAACTGGGGCCTGGGCGATTCGGCCATCAAGAAGGCCGAGGTCAACAAGGCGATCTACTGACGGCGCGCGGCGACCGGGAGGCGTGAGTCGATGACGGCGACCGATGATCAGCGGGTGACGGGCCAGGGATTGCCGATCAAGGCGATCCCGGTCCGCCACCCGGGCCGCTGGGTGGCGGTGGCCGTCCTTCTGGTGCTGGCCGCGATGGCCGCGCACAGCCTGATCGCCAACCCGAAGTGGCTGTGGGGCACCTTCTCCCAGTACGTGGTCTCCGAGGTCGTCCTGCAGGGCCTGATCAAGACCATCTGGATCACGGCGGCGGCGATGGCGATCGGCATCGTGCTGGGCGTGATTCTCGCGGTGATGCGGATGTCGCCCAACCCGGTGGTGAAGACCGTTGCCTGGCTGTACATCTGGTTCTTCCGGGGCACTCCGGTACTGGTGCAGATCGTCTTCTGGGTGTACCTGGGCCAGCTGTATCAGTACCTGAGCCTGGGCATCCCGTTCGGGCCGCAGTTCATCTTCTTCAAGACCAACGACCTGATCCCGGTGATCATGGGCGGGGTGCTGGCGCTGGGGTTGAACGAGGCCGCCTACATGGCCGAGATCGTCCGCTCCGGAATCCTGTCGGTGGGCAAGGGGCAGACGGAGGCGGCCGAGGCGCTGGGCATGCGGCGACTGACGCTGATGCGCCGAGTGGTGCTGCCACAGGCCATGCGCATCATCGTGCCCCCGACCGGCAACGAACTGATCAGCATGCTCAAGACCACCTCGCTGCTGGTGATGGCGTCCATCACGGAACTGTTCACCACGGTGCAGAACATCTACAACAGCAACTACCAGCAGATCCCGCTGCTGATGGTGGCCAGCGTGTGGTACCTGCTGGTGACGTCGATCCTGTCCGTCGGCCAGTTCTACCTGGAGCGGCACTTCGGTCGCGGGGTGGCCGGATCGCGGCAGCAACGTGCGCGGCGCAAGCTGCAGATCGAGGGGCCATCATGACCGACATCGGCCCCGTGATCGCCGGTGCCGGCACGATCGTGCCCATGGTGCTGGCCGAGGACGTGCACAAGTCGTTCGGCCACCTACAGGTGCTGAAGGGCATCGACATGTCGGTGATGCCCGGGCAGGTCGCGGTCCTGCTGGGGCCGTCCGGGTCCGGCAAGACCACGTTCCTGCGGTGCATCAACCACCTGGAGAAGATCAACGCCGGGCGGCTGTCCGTGGACGGCGTGCTGGTCGGCTACCGCCAGCACGGCGACAGGCTGTACGAGTTGCGGGACCGGGAGGTGGCCGAACGGCGCCGGGAGATCGGGATGGTCTTCCAGCAGTTCAACCTGTTCCCGCACATGACGGCGGTCGGCAACATCATGGAGGCGCAGGTCCAGGTGCTGCGCCGGTCGCGAACCGCCGCACGGCACAAGGCAATGGCCCTGCTGGAGCGGGTCGGCCTGGCCGATCGGGCGAGCTATTACCCGAGCCAGCTCTCCGGGGGCCAGCAGCAGCGGGTGGCGATCGCCCGCGCGCTGGCCATGGACCCGAAGTTGATGCTGTTCGACGAGCCCACCTCGGCGCTGGACCCCGAGATGGTGGGCGAGGTGCTCGACGTGATGCGGGATCTGGCGAACGCGGGCATGACCATGGTGGTGGTGACGCACGAGATCGGCTTCGCCCGGGAGGTCGCGGACACGCTGGTGTTCATGGACGGCGGGCAGGTCGTGGAGACCGGCGACCCGCGCCAGGTGATCGCCAACCCGCGACACCGCCGCACCCAGGACTTCCTGTCCAAGGTGCTGTAGTCAAGAGCAAACGACCGCCCGCGTCTGGGCTACTCGTGACGCGATCCGCGTGCCGAATGTGAATCTGCGTGTGCTGCAGCGTCCGCAGATCGACAATCGGCACGCAGATCGGGCTGCGCCGGCGGAATCGGGGTTGTCCCCCTGTCCGATTCCCATCCACAATCCGTCGGACGGCCGGGCGATGGGGCCGGGCCGGATCCATGGTGGGGGCGTGAACATCACGTCCTCCGGCAGCGCGTCCCATTCCCGTCCCGGCCATGATCGCCGCCCGACGACTCCGGCGGCACGTCGGTCCACGGCCGCCCCGGTCCTGCTGCGCCCACGGCTACTCGCGGAGGGCACCACCGACGGCGACATCCGGGCCAGGCGCCGCCGTCTCGAGATCACCTCACTGCGGCGCGGCGTGTACCTGCCCGCGGGCGCGACGGCGACCAGGGAGCAGCGGCACCTCGCGCTGATCAACTCGGTGCTGCCGTCGCTGGCGGCGGGGAGCATCGTCAGCCACGCGTCTGCGGCGGCGCTGTGGGGCCTGCCGTTGTGGGGAATCGACCTCGACCGGATTCACGTCACCCGCCGGATGCAATCCGGTGCCTGCCGCACCGCCGGGCTGCACGTGCATGCCGGCGGAGGCGACATCGCCACCGTGGACGCTGGCGGGATGGCGATCACCGATCCGGCACGGACGGTCGTTGACGTCGCGCGAACGGTCCCGTTCGAGCAGGGTGTGGTGACGGCGGACGCCGCCCTGCGCGCGGGGCTGACGACACCGCAGCAACTCCTCCGGGAGGTGGAGATCGCCGCGGGCCGAACCGGGACCAAGCGGGCCCGGGCGGTTGTCGCATTCGCCGATCGCCGGTCGGAGAGCGTGGGCGAGTCGCGAAGCAGGGTCGCCATGCACAAGGCGGGGCTGGTCGTCCCGGAGCTCCAGGTGGTGATCCAGGACGCCGCGGGGCGCGAGATCGCCAGGTCCGATTTCGGATACCCGGAGTTGCGTGTGGCGGGCGAGTTCGACGGGAGGATCAAGTACGGGCGGTTGCTGAGGCCCGGCCAGCGCCCGGGCGACGCGGTGTTCGAGGAGAAGCGGCGCGAAGATGCGATGCGCGACGCCGGCTGGATCGTGATCCGGTGGGTGTGGGCGGAACTGGACCGACCCGAGATCATCATCGCCCGGTGGGAGCGGGCGTTCGAGCGCGCTGGCAGGTGGGTCGGGCGCTGACCGGGGCTGGTCCGGCACCTCGTCACCGCTCGATCCGCGTGCCGAATGGCGATGCGCGTGTGCTGTTGCACACGCAGATCGACAATCCGCACGCAGATCGGTCGGGGGGCCACCGCGCCGCGCACTAGACTTGACCGGTTCACCTCCGGCGCGACGCTGCGCCGAACTCCGTCACCGATCGAAATGGGGTACCCGCTCGTGCCGACGCGCGACGACCTGCGCAACGTGGCCATCGTCGCGCATGTGGACCACGGCAAGACCACGCTGGTGGACGCCATGCTCTGGCAGTCCGGTGCCTTCCGTACCGGCCAGGACGTCGCCGAGCGGGTCCTCGACTCCGGCGACCTGGAGCGGGAGAAGGGCATCACCATCCTGGCCAAGAACACCGCCGTGCGCCGGTCCACCGCGGACGGCGACACGGTGATCAACATCGTGGACACCCCCGGCCACGCCGACTTCGGCGGGGAGGTGGAGCGCGCGCTGATGATGGTGGACGGCGTGGTGCTGCTGGTGGACGCCTCCGAGGGGCCGCTGCCGCAGACCCGTTTCGTGCTGCGCAAGACCTTGGAGGCCCGGCTCCCGGTGGTGCTGGTGATCAACAAGACCGACCGGTCCGACGCCCGCATCGACGAGGTCGTGGACGAGACCTACGCCCTGTTCATCGATCTGGACGCCGACGACGACCAGATTGAGTTCCCCATCGTGTACTGCTCGTCCCGCGCCGGCCGGGCCAGCCTGACCAAGCCCGGCAACGGCGAACTGCCGGACCACGAGAACCTGGACCCGCTGTTCGATACGTTGATGGCGACCATTCCGCCGCCCACCTACACCGACGGTGCCCCGCTGCAGGCCCAGGTCACCAACATCGACGCCTCGCCGTTCCTCGGCCGCATCGCGCTCTGCCGGGTGCACGAGGGCACCATCTCCAAGGGCCAGCAGGTCGCCTGGTGCCGGCGGGACGGGACCATCGCCCGGACCAAGATCTCCGAGCTGCTGATCACCGAGGCACTGCAACGGGTCCCGGTCGCCTCCGCCCGCGCCGGCGACCTGATCGCCGTCGCCGGCATTCCGGACATCACCATCGGGGAGACGCTCGCCGATCTGGAGGATCCCCGGCCCATTCCGGCGATCACGGTGGACGAGCCGGCGCTGTCCATGACGATCGGCATCAACACCTCGCCGCTGTCCGGACGGGACGGCGGCAGCAAGCTGACCGCACGGCTGGTGAAGGGCCGGCTGGACGCCGAACTGGTCGGCAACGTCTCGCTGCGGGTGCTGCCCACGGATCGACCGGACACCTGGGAGGTCCAGGGCCGGGGCGAGCTGGCGCTGGCCATCCTGGTGGAGACCATGCGGCGGGAGGGCTTCGAGCTCACGGTGGGCAAGCCCCAGGTGGTCACCAGGACCGTCGACGGGGTCGTCTGCGAGCCGTACGAGTACCTCACGGTGGACGTGCCGGAGGAGTTCCTGGGGGCGGTGACGCAGTTGCTGGCGCTGCGCAAGGGCCGGATGGAGCAGATGACCAACCACGGCACCGGGTGGGTGCGCATGGAGTTCACCGTGCCCTCCCGCGGGCTGATCGGGTTCCGCACCGAGTTCCTGACCGACACCCGCGGCACCGGCATCGCCCACCACGTGTTCGACGGTTACCGGGAGTGGGCCGGCGGGATGCGTTCCCGCCCCACGGGTTCCCTGGTCGCGGATCGCGCCGGCAAGGCGACGCCGTATGCCATGTTCAACCTGCAGGAGCGCGGCACGCTGTT
>JBIQML010000233.1:0-6989 GCA_044463405.1 Nakamurella lactea
AGCGCATGGCACGGTGCATCCGCTGTGCGGTCCGTGGCGCGGTGCCCGCTGCGTCCGGATTCCGGCGGGCGGCCGGGCGATGATGCAGGTCGCCTGGGGGACGGCCACCGATCGAGGGTTGGTGCGGCACGCGAACGAGGACGCGCACCTGGCCGAACCTCCGGTCTTCCTGGTCTCGGACGGTATGGGAGGGCGGGCCGCGGGCGACGTGGCCAGCGCGATCGTGGTCGACGAGTTCCGCGGGCGCGCGGGCGACGGCAGCGTCGAGTCGGAGTGGGTCACCGGGTGCATAGCCCGGGCCGGTACCCGGATCCGGCGGCTGTCCGGCGGCGGGGCCACGGTGGTCGGCGCGGCGCTGGTGGAGCACTTCGGCACGCCGTACTGGCTGGCGTTCAACGTGGGTGATTCCCGGATGTACCGGTGCGCCGACGGTGCGCTGCAGCAGGTGAGCGTGGACCACTCGCTGGTTCAGGAACTCGTCGACGCCGGCGAACTCGATCCGGACCAGGCGCGCACGCATCCGCGTCGCAACGTGATCACCCGCGCGGTCGGCCTGGCCGGGCCGGCGCAGCCGGACTGCTGGCTGCTGCCCGGTGTGGAGGGGGACCGGCTGCTGCTGTGCACCGACGGGGTGACCGGCGAGCTCACCGATGGCCAGCTGACGCAGTTGCTGATCGCGCACGTCGATCCGCAGCGGGCCGCCGAGGCCCTGGTGGCGTCCGCGGTGCGGGCCGGCGGCCGTGACAACGCGACGGCGGTGGTGGTGGACGTGCTCGCCGTGGCGGGCTCCGGCGACGTGCAGGCGACGGCCTCGCTGCCCACCGGGCGCATACCGGTTCCACGGGACGGGGAGCCGGAGCGGGAGCAGACGCGCCCGCGCCCGCGGGACCGACCGCGGCAGGAGGCCCGCCGGTGACCGGTTCGGGGGATGGGCCCTGGGCCGCCGCCCCCGGATACCTGCCGGGCGACCGGTGGCTGGTCGTCACCGGGTCGGCGGCCGTGCTGCTGGATGGCAGCGCCGCGGACGCGCTGCGGTTGTGGCGGGTGCTGTCGGATGGCGAGGGCGCCGCGGCCGCGGTGGAGGCGCTGCTGCGGGCTGCGCTGGACGGCCCGGAGGGGGGCCTGTCCGGGCTGCGGCCGTTCGTGCTGGCGGTGTCCGAGTCGGCCGGCCTGCGGGTGCTGTGCCGGGACGTGCAGAACGTGCGGGTACGGGCGGCGGACGGGTCGACGGTGCCGGTGACCGGGCGCGACCTGGTGGGCTGGGCCGAGCTGCGGGTGGATGGCGCCCGGGAACTGCTGGTCGGGGACGCCGACGGCGACGGCCTGTTGCCGGTTCCCGGCGGCGTGGTGCGGGCATCGGGGGTGCGCTGGCGGCCGTCGGTGACGGGGGAGGCGGAGGGCCGCGATCGTGCGGGCGGTCCCTCCGGTGCGGACCATGCGCTGGGCGCCGGCGTGGGTGCCGGCAGCGGCGATGGCGACGCTGATGCGGACGTCGATGTGGACGTCGATGTGGACGTCGATGTGGACGTCGATGCGGTTGCCGAGGGCGGTGACGAGGATCCGGGCGGCCCGGGCTCGAAGGAGGCTGTCGACGCTGCCCCTGGCGCCCCGCCGAGGCGGGACTTCGCCGAGGTTCCACCGCTCCCGGATCCCGACTCGCTGCCGCCACCTCCGCCTTTCGTGCCCTCGCCGACGGTGCTTTCGCCGACCGGATCGGCCGGCAGCCTGGAGGAGACGCGGTACGACGTCACCATCAATGTGCCGGCGATCGCCGACGGTGTCGACGCTGCCGACGAATCGCGGTCCGGCCAGCGGGCCGGTTCGGGCGACGACGGCAACGCCGCCGACCCCGCGCCGCCGATCACCTCCGTGCCCGGGCCGCCCCCGGGTGCCGCCGTGACGCCCGCCAGGGCCGACGTCGTGGCGCCGGCGGCGACATCCGCCGGCGATCACGACGGACTGACCGAACTCGCCGAGAACCTTCCGATCGGCTACACGCCGCCTCCGGTCGGCGACGAGTTGCCGTCCGGCACGGTGCTGGCCGCGCTGTGCCCGTCCGGGCACGCCAATGCGCCGCACAGTTCGACCTGCCGGCTGTGCGGGCAGCCGGTCGCCGCGGCCGACCCGGTGCCGGTGCAGCGCCCGGTGCTCGCCCGGATCCGGCTGTCCACCGGCGAGGTTGTCGAGCTGGACCGGCCGGTGGTGGTGGGGCGCGCTCCCTACGCCAGCAGGGTGACGGCGTCGGAGCTTCCGCGGCTGGTGACCGTGCCCAGCCCGCACCAGGACATCTCCCGCGCCCACGCGCAGATCCGAGCCGCCGACTGGCAGCTGGTGGTGGCGGACCTGGACTCCACCAACGGGACCACCGTGCGGCCGCCCGGGCGGCCGCCGCTGCGGCTGCATCCGGGGCAGGAGATCGTGGTGGAGGCCGGGTGGTCGGTGGAACTCGGCGACGAGATCAGCTTCGTGGTCGAGGCGCTCTCGTGAGCCGACGCCGGAGCGGGCCGGCCCGTGGCCACGGAGTGGCAGGGGTGGTCCGCGGAGTGCGGAGCGAGCGGTCGGGCACGGTGAGCCGACGCCGGAGCGGGCCGGCCCGTGGCCACGGACGGCGGGCGTGAGCAAGCGACCGCCCTCGCCCCCGCCGGAGCTCGACGGCTACACCGTCACCCGCCTGCTCGGCTCCGGCGGATTCGCCGACGTGTACCTGTACGCGCAGGCGCTGCCGCGCCGCAACGTGGCGATCAAGGTGCTGATCCCCGGCGCCGCCGACGAGGGCACCCTGGCCCAGTTCAACGCCGAGGCGAACCTGATGGCGGCGCTGTCCACGCACCCGGCGATCGTGACCATCTACCACGCCGGGATCGCCGCCGACGGGCGGCCGTACCTGGTGATGGAGTACTGCTCCCGACCCAACCTGTCGGCCCGTTACCGCTCGGAACGGCTGTCGGCCGCCGAGGTGCTGCGCATCGGGGTGCGCATCGCCGGGGCGGTGGAGACCGCCCACCGGGCCGGCATCGTGCACCGGGACATCAAGCCCGCCAACGTGTTGACCACGGATTTCGGCCATCCGGTGCTGTCCGACTTCGGCATCTCGGTGTCCCGCGCCGGCGCGGGTGCGTCGTCCTCCGGCGGCACCGTCGGCATGTCGATTCCGTGGACCGCCCCGGAGATGTTCGCCGAAGGCGTCACCGGCGACGAGCGCAGCGACATCTACTCGCTGGCCGCCACGCTGTACACGGCGCTGGCCCGCCGGTCGCCGTTCGACAGGCCGGGAGGCCCGAACGGGACCGCCGATCTGATCGGCCGGATCCGCAGCGCGCCCGTGCCGTCGCTGGGCCGATCCGACGTGCCGCCGTCGCTGGAGCGGGTGCTGGCACGCGCCATGGACAAGAACCCGGCCGCGCGGCCCGCGTCGGCGCTCGACCTGGCCCGGGCGCTGCAGCGGGTGGAGACCGAACTGCGGCTGGCCCCCACCCCCGTGGACGTGCTCGCCGAGGAACCGGCCGACGTGCCGGTCACCGCGCAGGGCGGCATGGCCACGCGAGTGCGGTCGTTGACGGTCGTCGACCCGGCGCCGGACTCGGTCGGGCACCCCGACGGATCGGTGCCGGGCGGGACGGGGTCTGCTCCGCCGGGTCGCATCCCGGCCACCGGTGTCGCGCCCGGACAACACGCTGGCACCGTGCCCGGGGCCGGCCCCTGGATGTCGGGCGGTCCGCCTTCCGAGGTGCCGGCCGACAACGAGGACACGGTGCGCCGCAGCGACTCTCGACCGCGTCGTCGAACCCGACTGCCGCTGCTGATCGGCGGCGGATCGTTGCTGGTCGCCGCCGCGGTCGTGGTCGCCCTGGTCCTCACCCGAGGTGGAGGCACGCCGCCACCCCCGGACGACGACGGTGATCGCCTGACCACCATGCAGACGGCCAACGATCCGCTGGGTGGCGCCGTACCAGCTCCGGAGCATCTCATCGCGCGGGGCACGGGGAGCGGCGTCCGGTTCAGCTGGTCGAATCCCGAGCATCGGGCCGGGGACAGCTTCCAGTGGTACCGCACGGACACCGGGGCAAGCCCTCGCCACCACGTCACCGGCAAGACCAGCGTGACGGTGCCCGGTTCCGGATCCATCTGCATCGCAGTGATACTGGTCCGTGGTGACGGAACGTCATCGCCCGAGCCCGCCGAGACCTGCGGTGACGCCGCCGGGACGCAACAATCGGGTGCGCCGATCACGTCGTGAGGGGGATGCAGCGGTGACGATGCACGTGGAGTTCTGCGGTGAGTGGACCGAACTGAACCCGGACCGGCCCTTCACCATCGGCCGGGACGGCGATCTGCAGATCGACGACAACCCCTACCTGCACCGGCATTTCCTTCAGGTGTCGCAGGCCGATGGGCTGTGGTGGCTGACCAACACCGGGTCCCGGCTGTCCGCGACGGTGTGCGACGTCGCCGGGTCGGTGCAGGCCTGGCTGGCGCCGGGGGCGCGGCTGCCCCTGGTGTTCGCCGAGACCATGGTGCTGTTCACCGCCGGACCCACCACCTACGAGATGACCCTGGTCGGTGACGAACCGACGTTCAGCCCGAGCGAGGTCGGCCGTGCGGAGTCGGGTGAGACCACCATCGGTCCGGTGGTGCTGACCGATTCGCAGAAGGCGCTGATCGTGTCGCTGGCCGAACCATTGCTGCGCCGGGACGGCACCAGCACCAGTGCCATCCCCTCGTCGAAGCAGGCGGCGGAGCGGCTCGGCTGGGAGCTCACCCGGTTCAACCGGAAGCTGGACAACGTCTGCGACAAGCTGGCCCGCCGGGGCGTGCGCGGGCTGCGCGGCGGGCCGGGGCAGCTGGCGGTCAACCGGCGGGCGCGGCTGGTCGAACATGCCGTGGCCTCGCGCCTGGTGACGCCCTCGGACCTGGCGATCCTGGATCAGCCGACCTGATCCGGCCGGTCCGTCGTGCCAGCGGCCCGGCTGCTGGCCGCCGTTCGGCCCGCTCTCGGCCGTCAGCCGGCCCACTCCTCGGCCAGCAGCGCGTAGGCCATGCCGTCCCGCCAGGTGCCGTCACGGTGCAGCGATTCCCGCAGGTACACCCCCTCACGGCGCATGCCGACCTTCTCCATGACGTGCCAGGACGCCGCGTTCTCCGCGAAACAGCCCGCCTCGAGGCGCCGCACCCCGAGGTCGAACGCGATCCGGACCAGTTCCCTTACGGCCTCCGTCGCGTAGCCCCTGCCCTGGTGCGCCGGGGCGATGCACCACCCGAGTTCGGCCTGGGTTCCCTCCGCCTGATCCGACACCTCCGCCTGGGACCAGGCGTTCTGCACCGTCACCGTGAGATCTCCCACCAGGGAACCGTTGTGCTCGACCACGAGCGCGGAACCCGAGCCTAACAACCGGCTGGCAAACATCTCGACTGTGGTGGGAAGCGACGTCACCCAGCGGGCGACGTCGGGATCCGAGCGGTAGTCGAAGATCGCCCGGACGTCGCCGAGTGCGGCGGGCCGGATCGTCAGTCGCTCGGTGTGGCGGGGCCAGACGAGGTCGGACAGCGTTCGAGTCACCCCGCGACGATAGGTGGTCCGGCTCTGGCGGTTCCACGACATTCCCGATGCCGGCACCCCAGCCACGGACATAACGGCCATCTGGCCATTCATCTGACCCGACCCGGTGTGGTCAGGCGGCGACGGGAGGCATCGATCTGGCGTGGACCTGCCGAAAAGGTGCCGCCAGATTGCCCGGGCTTTCGCATTTCCGCAGGTGGGCTCAGGAAATTGGTGCAACACCTTCCGCGGAGGTGTTGATCATGGGGCGGTTTCAGGCGCCGGAGGAGTTCTGGGCGCGGGTGCGGGCGGGCGTGTCGGTGACGGAGGCCTCCCACGCGGTGGGGGTGTCGTATTCGGTTGGGTATCGATGGGTGCACGAAGCGGGTGGGCCGCGGGCGGTGGGCGTGCCTGCGCGTCGCCGGGGCCGTCCGTGGGGTGGCCGTCATGGCCCGCAGGTGCGGGCGGGGTTCTTCGACGGGTTGCGGCGGGGCCTGTCGGTCACGGCGGCCTCGGCCGCGGCGGGCGTGTCGCACGAGACCGGGCGGGTGTGGCTGGATCAGGCTGGCGGGGTGCGCCCAGCTGTGCAGATCCCCGAGTTGGAGGCGGCCGTCCAGGCCGGTAGTGGCCGGTTGACGTGGGTGGACCGGTGCCGGATCCAGGAGCTGGTCACGGCCGGCTACCGCCCGGCCCGGATCGCCGCCCTGCTGGGCCGGCCGCGGTCCACGATCGGCCGGGAACTGGCCCGTGGCCGGCCGGCCGGCGGCAACGGCCGGTATCGGGCCGGGGCCGCGCAGGACCGGGTCGAGACGGCCCGGCGGCGGGCCGGGCGGCCGGGCAAGCTGGCCCGGGGCACCGCGCTGCGGGCCGAGGTCGTGCAACGCTTGAACAAGCGGCACAGCCCGGAGCAGATCGCCGCGCGGCTGCGGATCGACTTTCCCGACCAGCCGGAGATGCGGGTGTCCCACGAGACGATCTACCAGGCCCTGTACGTGCAGGGCGCCGGTTCGCTGCGACACGAGCTCACCGTGGAGAAGGCACTGCGTCAGGGCCGCACCAAACGCCGGCCGCGGTCCAAGCTGCCGCCCCGGCAGGGCCGGTCCTGGATCGGCCCGGCCACGATCACCGCCCGGCCCGCCGAGGCCGCCGACCGGGCCGTTCCCGGCCACTGGGAAGGCGACCTGGTCATCGGCGGTGACCTGTGCTCGGCCCTGGTCACCCTGTTCGAACGCCACACCCGCTTCACCCTGATCTCCAGGATCACCATCCACGACACCGCCACCGTCACCGACCGGCTCACGCAGATGGCCGCCCGGCTGCCCGCCGCCCTGTGGCGGTCACTGACCTGGGACCAAGGCGTGGAAATGGCCGATCACGCCCGCTTCACCACCGCCACCACCTGCCCGGTGTTCTTCTGCGACCCGCACTCCCCATGGCAGCGGCCGACCAACGA
>JBIQML010000234.1:0-6972 GCA_044463405.1 Nakamurella lactea
GGCCGAGGCGTCCCACTGCTGGACGCTGTCGATGTCGATCGGCCAGTCCGCCGGCGCGCCGAGGGCGGCGCGCACGAACGCCACGCAGCGCTCGGTGCTGGTGTCCGCGGCGACGTCGGTGTCGCGCCCGCCGTCGGCGGACAGCGTGGAGAACACCGCCAGGAACCCGGAGTCGCCGGTGATGGAGAACCTGAAGAAGCCCAGGAAGTCGGGGTGGTTGACGTACACCACGCTCAGGTTGCGATCGCCGATCATCGGGGTGACGTCTGCCTTGAAGTAGATGGTGATGCACCGGGCGAAGTCGCCGCGGCCGGTCCACCCGATGCCCAGCTGCCGGCGGACCATGCTGTGCGCGCCGTCGGCGGCCACCAGGTAGTCGGCCCGCACGGACTGCTGCGAGCCGTCGCTCCGGGATCGCAGTACCGCGGAGACCCCGTCACCGTCCTGCGAGAACTCCACAAGCTCGGTGCCGAAACGGATGTCGGCACCCAGCTCCCGGGCGCGGTCGCGCAACAGCGGCTCCAGTCCGATCTGGGTGATGAACAGCCGCGGCGTCGGGCTGAGGTCCTCCACGCCCTGGTTGTAGTTGGTTTGGAAGTACGCCAACTCCTTGCCCGCCAACGACTCCACCGCCATGATGGCGCCGTTCTGCACGAACTCACGCGCGGCCGCCTGCTCGACCTGTGCCTGCAGCCCGATGCCGCGGAAGATCTCCATGGTGCGCTGGTGGAACGAGGCCGCCCGGGGATGGATGGCGGTGCCCCGGTGCCGCTCGACCACCAGGGTGGGTACGCCCTGGGCTCCCAGCAGCGCGGAGGCCGTCAGGCCCACCAGGCTGCCGCCGACGATCAGTGCCGGAACCCGGATATCGGACATGGCCTCTCCTCGATCTCGTGGCAGTGATGCCGGGCGGACCGCAGCCGGTATCCCCGACCGGCGGTGACGGGGTGCGGGGGTACGCGCACCCGCGGGGCACGGGCGTTCGGTGATGTGGTTTCGCTGCGGAGGGCGCCGCGAGCACGGGCGGTGCCGCTGCCCGGCCAGGGGCCGCCGGTGTCGCCGTCGCCTTGCGCAGATCATCGCGCACCCGCCGACGAGTGTCAAGTAATACTGAACACTCCGACGCCGACGGACGAGCCCGCGACGCCGGAGACGGGCCGCGGACCGGCCGCCGTGGTCCGGATCAGGGTGGCGCGAGGACACCGAAGCCCGGACGGTCTGAGCCGTCCGGGCTTCGCGTGTGGTCTGGTGCTGCCGGCCTACCTGTCGAAGACGTCCTTGGCCGCATCCTTGGCGTGCTCGCCGGCCTGCTTGACGTCGGCGGCGGCCTGATCCCCTTGGCCTCGGGCCTCCAGGTCCTCGTCACCGGTGGCCTTGCCCCATGCCTCCTTGGCCTTGCCCTTCATCTTCTGGGCGGTGTTCTCGGCCTTGTCGTCCGTGCTCATCGCTCTCCCATCCCGGTCGCGGGGGGCGACCCGTCGGGCCGGGGTGGCCCCCCGACGCGCCACCCCGGCAACGGTTCCGGGTGACCGCTGGTGCGGGCCCGGCCTGCGACAGTGGAGTACCCCGGTCCCGGGTCGCCAAACAATCGGAACGGGGCCCGTTACTCGGCGATCTCCTTGGCGGAGAAGCCGAGCGCGGAGAACCCGCCGTCCACCATCACCATGGTCCCCGTGGTGGCCGGGAACAGGTCGGACAGCAGTGCCACGCAGGCCCGGGCCACCGGTGTCGGGTCGGAGGTGTCCCAGCCCAGCGGAGCCCGGTCGGTCCAGGCGTTCTCCAGCGCCGCGAATCCCGGGATGGACCTGGCGGCGATCGTGCGGATCGGGCCGGCGGAGATGAGGTTGACCCGGATGCCGGAGGGCCCCAGGTCCCTGGCCAGGTAGCGGCAGGTCGACTCCAGCGCGGCCTTGGCCACCCCCATCCAGTCGTAGGCGGGCCACGCCTGGCGGGCGTCGAAGTCCAGGCCGACGATGCTGCCTCCCGCCGTCATCAGTGGACGGAGGGCCACGGCCAGCGCCTTCAGCGAGTAGGCGGAGGCGTGCAGCGCGGTCGCGACGTCCTCCCAGGGGGTGTCCAGGAACACCCCGCCCAGGGCGGTGGCCGGGGCGAACGCGATGGCGTGCAGCACCCCGTCGATGCGGTCGGCGTGCGGGCGCACCCGGTCGGCCAGGGAGTCCAGGTGGTCCGTGTCGGTGACGTCCAGTTCGATCACCGGCGCCGTCTGCGGCAGCCGCTGGGCGATGCGCTCCACCAGGGACATCCGGCCGTAGCCGGTGAGCACCACCTCGGCACCCTGCTGCTGGGCGAGCCGGGCGGTGTGGAACGCCATGGACGCCTCGGTGATCACCCCGGTGATCAGCAGCTTCTTTCCGGCCAGCAGGCCGGTGCCCAGGCTGTCCGAGCCGGTCTGGGTGGGCTCAGCGTCGGTCATGGTCGAATTCTCCGTCGGTCAATGGGTGGGTGGGGGCCGGCGCGCCGGTGCGCGATGTGATCAGTGCCCCATGCCGAGCCCGCCGTCCACCGGGATCACGGCGCCGGTGATGTAGGCGGCCTCATCCGAGGCCAGGAACGCCACCGCCGCGGCGACCTCGTCCGGTTCGGCGTACCTGCCGAGCGGGATCTGGCCAAGGATCTCGGTGCGGCGGGCCTCCGGCAACGCCCTGGTCATGTCGGTGTCCACGAAGCCGGGCGCCACGACGTTGGCGGTGATGTGGCGGGATCCCAACTCCCTGGCGATGGACCGGGCCAGTCCGACCAGGCCCGCCTTGGACGCGGCGTAGTTCGCCTGCCCGGCCCCGCCGGACAGCCCGACCACCGAGGACAGGAAGATCATCCGCCCCCATCGGGCGCGCAGCATGCCGCTGGCGGCGTGCTTGGCCACCCGGTAGGCGCCGGTGAGGTTGGCGTCGATGACCCGGTCAAAGCTCTCCTGCCCCATCCGCAGCAGCAGCGTGTCGTCGGTGATGCCGGCGTTGGACACCAGCACCTCGACCGCGCCCTGGGACTCGCGCACGGCGGCGAACGCCGCGTCCACGGAGTCGCCGTCGGTGACGTCGCAGGCCACCGCGGGCAGGCCGTCCGGGGCCCGGCCGGACCGGGACGCCACGGTCACCCGGTGCCCCTGCGCCGCCATCCGGCGGGCGATCGCCAACCCGATCCCCCGGTTGCCACCGGTCACCAGCACCGACCGGCCACCGGATGTCTGCTGCTCAGGCACGCTCGTCCTCCTTCGGACCCGGTTGTGCGGGCCGCACCGACCCTATCCGGCCGGGCCGCGGATCCCCGTCACCGCCACCACCGCGCTCCCGCTGCCGGGTTCGCGGGTCGAAAGCCGGATTCCGGGGGTCGCGGGGGGCCAAAATGCGGCTTTCGACCCGCGAACACCCTGCACCACCCCGGCTACGGGATGCGCCCCGAGGTGGCCAGCGCCACGCCCGCCCCGATCATCGCCACGATCGCCCCGGCGATCAGCCACGGCCGGGAGACGTCCTTCTGCTTGATCTCGTAGCCGATCTGCTCGCCCAACTGGGAGTAGACCTTCTTCAGTTCCGCGGCGGTGTGCGCGGTGTGGAAGTCGCCGCCGGAGATCGCGGCGATCTGCTTCATCGCGGAGGTGTCCAACGGCACCGGCTGCACCGTGCCGTTGAGGTTGATGGTGCCGTGATCGGTGCCGAACGCGATCACCGACACCGGCACGCCGGCCTTCTTGGCCCGCTCGGCGGCGTCCTGCTCGGTGCGGCCGACGGTGCGCTTGCCGTCGGTCATCAGCACGATGCGAGCCGGGATGGGCTCGGAGGAGCCGCCGATGGTCTTGGAGAACATCGAGATCGCCTGCAACGCCGAGATGATCGCCTCACCGGTGGCCGTCCGCTCGTCAAGCTTGAGCGAGGCGATCGCCTGCCGGGCCGGGGCCCGTTCGGTGGTGGGCGAGACCAGCACGGTGGCGATCCCGGCGAACGAGATCACCCCGAGGTTGACCCCCGGCGTCAGGTCGTCGACGAACTCGGTGGCCGCCTCCTTCGCGGCCGCCAGCCGGCTCGGCTGGACGTCGGTGGCCTCCATGGACAGCGAGACGTCGATGGCCAGCATCACGGTTGCCCGGTTGCGCGGCACCTTGGCGTCCGCGGTGGGTCCCGCCATGGCGATCACCAGCAGGACCAGCCCCACCAGGACCACCGAGAACCCGGCGTGCCGCCAGGCGCCGGGCCGGCGCGGCGCCACCGACTCCAGCAGGTCCAGGTTGGCGAAGCGCAGGGTGTGCCGCCTGGTGCGGCGTTGCACCAGGAGGTATCCGGCGGCCAGCGCCAGCACGATCGCACCGGTGGCGAACCAGGCCGGGTGGGCGAAGCTCATCGGCGGCCGCCCGTCGTCCGGCACGCCGGCACGGGGCTGATCGGATGCACCGGCATCACACCGACTCCCGCAGCACGCCCCCGGGCGCGGCGGCCCCGCTCCAGCCGCGCTTGCGGCCCATCACGAAGCGCAGCACGTCGGTGACCCAGTCGCGGTCGGTGGACAGGTGCAGCCGGGGCGCGCCGGCACGCCGCAGTGCCGCCGCCACCTGCGCCCGGTGCTCGGCGGCGGCCGCGGCGAAGTCGGCCCGCAACTCCGCGGTGGTGTCCACCTGCCTGGTGCGGCCGCTCTCCGGATCGGCGAGCGTCACCAGCCCGACCGCCGGGAGTTCCAGGTCCCGCGGGTCGGTGATCTCCACCGCGAGCAGGTCATGACGCGCCGACAGCGCGCGCAGCGGCCGCTCCCAGTCCAGCGGCCCCACGAAGTCCGAGATCACCACCACCAGCCCGCGGCGGCGGGGCGGGCGGCGAAGCTGCTCCAGCGCGGCGGCCAGATCCCCGCGGTGACCGGGCTCGCTGCGCGGCGTGGTGGCGATGGCGCGCAGCAGGTGCTGGGTGGCGGCCCTTCCCCCGCGGGCCGGAACCCGCGAGATCCCGTCACCGCTGGCGATCACCGCGCCGACCCGGTTGCCGCCACCCTGGGTCAGGTGCACCATCGCCGCGGCCGCCACCACCACCAGGTCCCGCTTCTCGCACTCGGCGGTGCCGAAGTCCAGCGAACCGGACAGGTCGGCCACCAGCCAGGTCTCCAATTCCCGGTCGGCGACGGTCTGCCGGATGTGCGGCACGGTGGTGCGGGCCGTCACCGACCAGTCCATCCGCCGCACGTCGTCGCCAGGGTCGTAGGGCCGGGCCTCCCCCGGTTCGGTCCCCGGCCCGGGCACCAGCCCCAGGTGGTTGCCCTGAAGCAGGCCGTCCAGCCGGCGCCGGACGGTGAGCTCCAGGTTGGCCAGCGCGGCGTCCAGCCGGGCCGGGTCGGCCGTCGAGGGCACCGGCGTGCGGCGTGACCAGCGCGCCGATGGCGCCGTCGCGCCCGCCCGGGGCGGCAGGTCGGGCACCCTCAGGCGCCCTGCAGGTACGGGCTGACGTGCGGCAGCGGGATCACCTGCAGCAGCCGTCCGAGGATGGTGTCGATCGGGACGCCGTCGGCCAGCGCGTCGTAGGACAGCACCAGGCGGTGACGGAGCACGTCCGGCGCCACGTCGATCACGTCCTGCGGCACCACGAAGTCCCGGCCGCGGACCAGGGCGAGCGCGCGGGCGGCCGCGATGATGCCCAGGCTGGCCCGCGGCGAGGCGCCGTAGGACAGCCAGCCGGCCACGTCGGGCAGCCCGTGATCCGCGGGGGTGCGGGTGGCGTACACCAGGCGGACGACGTAGTCCACCAGGGCGTGGTGCACGAACACGTTCGAGGCCACCTGCTGCAGCCGGGCCAGTTCGCCGATCGGCATCACCTGCCGGGGCTCGGGCGGGGTGACGCCCATCCGGTAGACGATCTCCCGCTCCTCCTCGGGCTCGGGGTAGCCGACCATCAGCTTGAACAGGAACCGGTCGCGCTGGGCCTCCGGCAGCGGGTACACGCCCTCGTTCTCGATGGGGTTCTGGGTGGCCAGCACCAGGAACGGGTTGGGCATGGCGAAGGTCTTGCCGCCGATGGACACCTGCCGCTCGCTCATCACCTCCAGCAGCGCGGACTGCACCTTGGCCGGGGCGCGGTTGATCTCGTCGGCCAGCACGAAGTTGGCCACCACCGGCCCGAGTTCGATGTCGAACTCCTCCCGGCCGGCCCGGTAGATGCGGGTGCCCAGCAGGTCGGAGGGCACCAGGTCGGGGGTGAACTGGATGCGCGCGAAGCTGCCGCCCACCACGGTGGCGAACGTTTCCACGGCCAGCGTCTTGGCCACGCCCGGCACGCCCTCGATCAGCAGGTGGCCCTTGGCCAGCAGCCCGACCAGCATTCGTTCGACGAGCCGGTCCTGGCCGACGATCACCCGCTTGACCTCGAAGATGGCGCGTTCCAGCGAGGTGGCGTCGGCCGACGGGCCCTGCGGTCCGGGCTGGCCGCCGGACATCGGCGGGCTCGCCGACGGACCGGCGGGTCCGGGAGCGCCCGGTGGGGCGGCCATCGGCCGCGGCCCGCTGGACGGTGACGGGGATCCGGGATCGCCGCCGATCGCCGGTCCTCCGGCGCCCTGTCCTCCGGCGCCCTGTCCTCCGACGCCCGGTCCTCCGACGCCCGGTCCTCCGGCGCCCTGTCCGCCAGCGTGTGGATAGCCGGCGGCGACCGGCCGCTGCGTCGGTGGGAAGGGCCCGACGGTCCCGCTGTTCGGTCCGCTGTCCGGCCCGTTGTTCGGCACTGCCGTCACCGGCACCTCCTCCTCGCCCGGTGCGTTGCCGCCCGGGCCACCATCGGTGCGCCCGCGGGCGCGTCCACCATCCATCCCACCATGCCTTGCTGTGCCCGATGGCGGGAACGGGGCAGCGGACCGCTAGTCCGGTGGTTCCCGCTGCCAGTGGGCCAGATCCTCCGGGGTGTCCACGTCGTCGGCCTCGCCCGGCCGGGCCGGCACCTCGACCCCGATCACCGGCGCCAGCAGCGTCCGCAGCGCCACCCCGTG
>JBIQML010000235.1:0-6963 GCA_044463405.1 Nakamurella lactea
TGGCGACCGCCTCGCCGCGCGCCCAGGCCAGCAGGCGCGCCAGATCGCCCGCCATCTCGGGTCGACGCTGCGCCCAGCGCCGCGCGGCGCCGGCCCGGTCCGTCGTCCAGATCCCATCCTGCACGCTGACCAGACCGGCCACGCCGAGCAGGGCCTTGCGCGCCGCACGCCACCCGAGCGGCCCGGCCTCCTCGCCTGCCTCGATGCGGCTCCGCCACCGGTCCAGCGCCATCCGGAGATCGCCGTTGAACCCGCGGGCGGCCCTGGCATCGGCGGGATAGGCCGGCAGGGTGGCAGCAGGATCGGGTCCGGCCAGGTGAACGCAGTAGTGACGGAGGAAAACCCGGTTTCCATAGGCGGAATCGGATTCGCCGCGCAGGTCTGCCGCTGATGCGTTGCCGATCTCCACCGCCCGGCAGAGACCGGCGTACCGGGTCGACAGCCTGCGACTCAGCGCGCCCGCGTCCGGCAGGTCGATCGACAGCAGGTCGATATCCGACAGGCCGGCCGTCGCCGTACCGTTCGCCACCGAGCCGTACAGGTACAGCGACGCGCCGCCGGTGACCGACGAGATCGCGTCCGCCAGCACGGCTTCGAACGCCTCCGGGACGCGATCGCGGCGCGCCCCGGTGCGGATCGTGCCGTCCGGGGCGACGCCCTCACGAGGGTCGGCCACGGTCCAGTCCCCGGGACCGCATCACGCCGATCCGTGCCAGTCGGTGCTCAGCATGGCCATCAGGTGGGCGTCGATCCAGCCGTCGTCGAAACGCAGCGCGTCGCGCAGCGTGCCCTCCAGCCGAAAACCGACCTTCTGGTAGACGTGCCGGGCCCGGGGGTTGAAGGCGTACACCTGCAACTCGACGCGGTGCAGCCCTTGCCGTTCGAACGCGTGCCGCACCGCCAGTCGGGTCGCCTCCGTGCCCAACCCGCGGCCCTGAGCGCCGACGATCCAGATCCGGAACCCGCAGGAGAGGTTGTCGGTGTTCAGGTCGTTGAGCACGACCTCGCCGACGACCGCGCCGGTGGCGTTCTCGATGATCACCCACACGATCCGGTCGTCGGCGGTCGACCACCGGGTGTAGATCTCCCGGATCTCCTGGCGCGACCAGCGCATCAGGTCCTGCTCCGACGGCGCGCTGGTGTGCACCGACCCGGTCAGCCTGGACGTCTCCGGGTCGGCCAGCAACGGGTAGATCCGATCGACGTGATCGGCACCGGCCGGCACCAGCGTGACGAGCGTTCCGCTCAGGGTCGGCTTGCGGGAGAAGTCCGGGCCCGCAGGAGGTTCCGCACTCATGCCGGCGACCCGGCGCGCTGCACGAACTGGATCGGCTGCCCGTCGGGATCCCGTACGAACGGCACTCGCAGGCGGCCGTCCAGGAACCCGTGCGGACCGGCGTGGTCGCTGGCGCCCGATGCCAGCGCGAGGCGATGCGCGCCGTCCACGTCGTCGGTCCACAGCGTGACGCAGGCGCGATCGCCCTCCATGACGGGCGTCAGGCCGTGGCTCTCCGCCACGAACAGGATGACCTGGGGATCGGTGAACTCCATGGCAGGCAGGCTAGCGGTCCCCGCGGCACGGCGGCCGGATCAGCGGGCGAGCGCACCCATCGGATCCCAGGCGGGCAACACGATCGGTTCGGCGTCCAGCGCCGCGACCACGTCGGGCGGCAGGTTCTCCTTGCGAGCGGCGATCTCGAAGACGTACTCGTCGAACCAGGAGTCGTTCATGGTGTAGAAGCCCTTGACGCCGTTCTCGTCACCCCAGCTGTTCTCCACCCGCCAGCGCCGCGGTACCTCCCCCCCGGGGCCCTCGGCCAGGTCCACGCCGGTGAACAGCATGGCGTGCGTCATCTGGGTCTCGTGGAAGTCCAGCCGCGCCGCCTTGTCCAGGGTGAACTCGGTGTCGTACACCGAGCCGTAGTCGAACAGCCGGGCATCCCACACCCCCAGGTCACGGCGCATCTGCTTGCCGACGTCACAGCCGAACCACACCGGCTCACCGGCGGTGATCGCGGCGATCGCCGCCGACTTCAGCACTCCGGGCTCGACGTTGAGGTAGGTCACCCGGTTGCCGACGATGTTGCCCAGGAAGTCGACGGTGAACGTCCGCCCCCGCGGGCTGGTCGGGCGGGGATCGTCGACCAGGCACACGTAGTCGTCCAGGTCGACGGTGACGTACTTCTCGGCGAATTCCTGCGGTGTGAGCTCTCCATCCCGGTGGAACTGCTTGTCCTTGTCGGTCCACTGCCAGGTGAACGAGTCCGGCGGGGTGCCCAGGTGAATGGCCAGGATGCGGTAGCAGGTGGCCAGCACGTCGGAGCGGATTGCCGCCTCCGCCTCGGCGCCGTTCGCCTCCCGCAGCGACTTGGCACCCTGGTGCAGCACCGACCGCAGCGCCGCGTTCATCTTCTGCGTCGCCGAGGACGACTCGGTCTCCGGCATCGCCGACTTCGGCACCAGACCGTGCTTCTCGATCAACGCGACGAACATGTTCCACTGGCCGCCGTCACCCATCACCGAGTCGTGCAGGAACGCGACGGTGCGGTCGTCGGCATCCCGGTCCTTGGTGGCCACGATCGCGTCCAGGTAGTAATTGACCCGCTCCAGCTTGTCGTAGAACAGCACGTAGTTCTGGCTGAACTCGAACTCGTTGGTGCCCAGCGCGGCCATCGCGCCGGCCCGCAGCAGGTTCAGCCCCGCGAACATCCAGCATCGGCCCGACTTCTGCTGGTTCGTCACCGCCCAGTCGTCCAGCCGGTGCGACATGGTCGGGTCGATGCGGGTGACGATCTCCCGATCCAGCGCGATGTCGTCGATGGTGGTCTGGGTGACCGCGTTCTGCGCGATCCGGTACGCCGGGTTGGCGGCGAATTCCTTGCGCAGCGTCGCGACGTCGTCGCCGCTGATGGCGTGGTTCGTCATGGGTCCCTGCCGATCCGCTCGATGGTGCTCGTGGCGCGGTCCAGACTAGGCGCCTGCCGCCGGTGTCTCGGCTGTGGGGGCCCGGCGGAGTCAGGGCAGCGTGACGAACGCGCGCACCGGGAAGGTGGCCATGCCGCGGATCCGCGGCGGCACCGCCGTGAACACCGCGCCGGTCGGCGGCAGGCCGGCGAGGTTCGCCAGGTGCTCCACGATCGGAATCCCGGCGTGCAGCAACACGGTGTGCGCCGGTCGCTCGCCGGTGGTGGTGTCGTCGATGTTCACCGAGTCGATCCCCACCAGCGCCACCCCGGCCTCGACCAGGGCCCGTGCACCGGCCCCGGTCAGATGCGGGTGCACCGGGTCGCCGTAGGAGTCGGTGCCCCACCGGGAGTCCCAGCCGGACCGCAGCAGCACCGCGGTGCCGCGCACGTCCAACCCGGCGAACGGCTCCGGCCCGGTCGGCCCGTCACCGATGTCGACCACGATCGCCGGCAACCCCGCGCATCGCTCCAGGGCCAGCCCGGACAGGTCGTGCCCGTCCCGGAACCGGTGCGCGGGCGTGTCCAGGTAGGTGCCGGTGTTGGCCACCAGGCTCATCCGCCCGATGGCGAACTCGGTGCCGGGCGCATAGGTCTGGTGCGAGGCATCGAACGTGATGTGTTCGGTGATCTCCGGGCCGGGCAGACCCGGATACGTCGTCATCCCGTCGGAGATCACATGGCTCAGATCGATCAGCATGATCCCATCCTGGCCCCCGGGTCCGTGATCGACCAGCGGCGGCCTACTCGACGCCGGTCATGACCTCGTCGACTTGACCAGCACGGTGGCGGCTTGCCGGCCTGCAGTCCGAGTTCCTCGGCCGCTTCCTTGGTGATCGAGGCGGTGACCGACTGGCCACCGTCCAGCGTCACCTGGACATGGCCATCACGGCACGATCGTGACGTCCGAGATAGTCCCCGACAGCTGGTTGCGAGTGGACAGGCGCATACGAATCCCCTTGTGCAATAGGCGTTGTCGCCTCAGCCTCCGGAGACCTCGTCGGGCCGGAACTTGGTCCGCGTACGCGGCGACGCGTCGCGGGACCTCGGCGTGCCTGCGGTGACCGGGCCGCCATGCCCTAGCCGACGAAGAGGCAGAACGGGTGTCCGGCGGGATCGGCCAGCACATACAGCGGCTCGTCGGGATCGTCGGTGCGGTCCAGCAACACCGTCGCGCCGAGATCCTCGGCCCGAGCGCGATGTCGCTCCAGTTCTGCGGCGCTGGGCACCGTGTAGTCCACGTGCAGTTGCATCGGCACGTCGTGATTCGGCCAGGTGGTGCGCTCCAGCCGGTCCACCTGCTGGAAGGCCAGCCGCCGGCTGCCGTCGGCCTCGGTGAGCACCAGCCAGTCGGCCTCGTCCGGGCCGTCGTCCGGGGGCTCGTCACCGGGGCGATAACGCAGCCCGAGCAATTGCCGGTAGAACTCGGCGAGCCCGCGCACGTCGGTGGTGTCCAGCACGGTGTGCAGCAACCGCGGAAAGTCGGCCATGGTCGAGCTCCCTTCGCCCGCGCGTCAGCGCAAACCAGCATCCACTGCGATCCTCCGCGAGGCCAATTCAACCTCAGGTACCTGAGGATCGCCGATCTACGGGTCATTCGCGGCGGGGCGTAGAGGGCCGTCGAGACCGTGGCGCGGTTCTGTGCCTGGACATGTCGGGGCCCCGCTCGATTGGCCTTGGGCAGCGCTGGCGCTATTGCCGCCGTGGCATCTGCCCGCGTGGGTACCCGCCCGCTTGCGACGCGAAGGGCCGGGCAGCCGGCACGGCGTCGTAGGCTGCCGGCATGGCCCTTCTCCATAGAGCGACCCTTACTCCCTCGAAACAAGAGTTGGTCGAGTCGTGGCTGTCGACACGGTCCTGGGCCTCAAATCGCACGGTGGTCGGGAAGCTTGCCGAGTACCGTTTCGACGATCCCGAGGGTGAGGTCGGCGTCGAGACGATCCTGTGGCGCGCCGCCGACGGCGCCGTTCTGCAGACCCCGCTCACGTACCGTGCCGGGCCGCTCTTGGATGCAGAGACGCACCTGATCGGGACCACTGAGCACTCCGTTCTCGGACAACGATGGGTGTATGACGGCTGCGGCGATAAGGTCTGGGCCAGCACGCTTGCCACGGCGATCCTCACCGGCGGGAGCCAGGCACGGATGTTCTTCGAGGAGGGCGGCGAGCGCGTCGACGTCCCACCGCGGATGCAGGTCATGGGCAGCGGCAGCGGAAACAACCCACCCGCGGTGACATCGGTCGACTCGGTGACCGATCACGACACACTCACCGTCACCCGGGCCGGAGACCTTGAGCTCACCGTGGCCCGCGTGGTGGGATCGCGGCTCGACGGCGGGCTCACCCTCACCGGCCGCGTCGGGGACTCCGACGAACTGCACGTGCTCGCCACCTTGCGACGTCGTTGACTTCGTGCCGCACGCTGGCCTCGACGGCCGGGCCGCTCAGTCTCGTTGACTCGTCTCGGGTCAGTCGCGCCAACTCGGTCCATCACCGGTCGACGATCGACAATCGGAGACCGCTGGGGTAGGCACGTCACCTGCCGTTGTTCAAGGGTTCTCGTAGACGTGACGTCGATGGGCGACCTCCACGTCCAGGACGAAAACCTGGTCGTCATCGATGCGGATGTTGATCTGGGGCATCTCGACCCTCCCGTCTACTGCTATACAAGTGCAGCAATAGGGAGAGCGGCTGCTCGGAACCACTCCGACCACGGACGAACGCTGGCGGTCAAGCCAGGCGGTCATGCGGTGTGACCCAACGGGGAGAACGGTCAGTGACGCAGGCCGTTGGACGAGCCAGCCCTGCCCACAAACCGTCTCCTGTCAAGTAGCGGATCCGCTTACGGGTGATCGGCCGACCCAGATTGCGGCAGGGGTGGCCTCGCGTCAGGGCGTGCTCGCGCTGCTCGCATCCGCGGGCATCAGCGTCTCTTGCCCGAAGGAAGGCTCGTCGAGCATGCAGCCAGTGGTACTCGTCGACGGCGAGAAGAAGCTGATCACCATCAGCCGCAGATGAGTGCATGACAGTGCATGACGAGTGATCGAGGTTCCTCAGCGCCAGGGGTCGGTTAGCTCACGGAGGTCGTTGAGGACCTCGTACAGTTGTCTGAGCCGGTCGGCTCCGACATGATCCGACCACTCGGTGAGCACTCGCTCCACCTCCGTGTTGGCGGCCCTGGCGACCTTGTCGGAGCGGGCAGTGAGCCGCACGAGCCGAGCCCGCCCGTCCGCGGGATCCGGCACGCGCTCCACGTAGCCGGCAGCCTCGAGCTGCTCGACCAGGAAGGCTGCACTCTGCTTGGTGACGCGTGCGCGCGCGGCGAGCTCGGACACTCTGGTTCCGTCGGGACCGATCCTGGCTGCCACGCGGGCCTGGGCCACGGTGATGTCGGTGTAGCCGGCCGCCACGATCGCGGCGAATGCACGCTCCTCGAGGGCTCGGTTGGCCACGAACAGAAGGATGCCGAGTTCTCGCCATTGACCTGGGTTGGGCACGGTGCCACATTAGACAGATAACCTGTCTAATGTCGAAGGCAAGGGACTGGCACCGTGGACACCAACGCAATCTGGCACCACATCGACACCGAACGCGCCTGGCTGGCCGAGCTCCTGGAGTCGCTCCCCGACCAGGCATGGCACCGACCCAGCATGTGCGACGGATGGACGGTCCGTGACGTCGCCGCTCACCTGACCCTCGCGCAGACCCCCGTGCATAAGCTGCTGTGGCCAGCACTGCGAGCAGGCTTCCGATACGACAGGGTCGTCCATGATACCGCCGTGCGCAGCCGTCTGACCCACGAGGAAATCGTGTCCACCCTGCGCGGCTTCGTCGGATCCCGACGGCGAGTCGCATTCATCACCGACCTCGACCCCCTCATCGACATCCTCGTCCACACCCAGGACATCTGTCGACCGCTCGGCATCGACCACCAGATGCCGCCCGACGCAGCCGCTGCAGCCGCGGACCGGGTGCTCTCGACACCACCGCCCATACGGCGA
>JBIQML010000236.1:0-6962 GCA_044463405.1 Nakamurella lactea
CACCCACCCCGCCTTGGGCATGTCGGTGGGCGACTCGAGTTCCTGGCGGGTGGGGCGGTGATCGGGAGCGGAGGTACCCATCGCACTTCTCCAATCGGCGATCGGCTGCGCGGGACCGCGGGCCTACGGACCGGTGGGTACCCGCCGCCCGCCCCGATGCACACCCGCCGAGCCCGTGTGCTCGTCCAGCGCGGGCGATCCGGACATTCCGCAATTCGGAACCGCGGGATACGCCGTTACAGGCTGTGCACCATGCCGCCGTCGCAACGCACCGCCGTGCCGGTGACGTAAGCCGCCTGCTGGGAGCACAGGAACGCCGCGACCGCGCCGAACTCCTCCGGCGTGCCGTAGCGGCCGGCGGGAATGGCCGAGGCAGACTCGCCCGCCACCTCCGCGGCGTCTCGACCCTGCCGCTCGGCCGCCCCGGCGTCCAGGCTGCGCACCCGGTCGGTGTCGATCCGCCCCGGCAGCACCATGTTCACGGTGACGCCGTCGCCGGCCACCTCGGTCGACAGGGTCTTGAGGTAGGCGGCCAGCGCCGATCGGCCGACGTTGGACAGCACGATGCCGCCGAGGGGCTCGACCACGCCGCTGGATCCGATGGACAGGATCCGGCCCCAGCGGCGCTGCCGCATGCCGGGAAGCACCAGCTCGATCAGCGACTGCTGGAACACCAGCAGCGTCTCGACCGCCGCGCGCAGATCGTCGGCGCCCACGGCGGTCGCCCCGCCCGGCTTCGGGCCGGGACCGTTGAGCACCAGGATGTCCAGGTCGGCATCCAGCACCTTCTGGGACTCCTCGACGAGCTTGCGGGCGGCGCCGTCGTCCGTGACGTCGCACCGCACCGCCTCGGCCCCCGGCAGGTCGGCGGCGATCTGCTTGGCCAGGCTCTCCCGGCGGCCACTGATCACCACCCGGGCGCCCTCCGCGGCCAGCGCCTCCGCGGTCGCGCGGCCCAGTCCGGCCGTGGAGGCACACACCAGTGCGGTCCTTCCGCGCAGGCCCAGATCCACCGTCATCACCCTTTCGGTCGCGAACGGACCGAGGGTAACCCGGCGCACATGCCGGAGCCCGGGAGGGCGGTGGCCGCCGTCCCGGGCTCGGGCTGCTGCAGTGCTGCGAGTCTCCGTCAGCCGACCCGGGCCGTGGCGCGTGCCGGTGGCGCCGGAGTCGCGTCCGGGCGCCGGCGCGCGTGCCAGAAGCCCAGCCCCGCCAGGATCAGCATCAGGCCGCCAGCGGCGTAGGCCCCGATCGCCGCGATTCCGGCGATGGTGCCGACCGTGCCGAACGCATAGGCGTTCAGCAGCAGCCCGCGCAGGGTCTCGCCGCGGAACATGGTCTGCACCTGCGCGGCCAGTTCCTGGTCGTCCGGGTTCGCCTGGGACTGGCTGCTCAACTCGGCATAGGTCTGGCCGTCGGCGATCTCGGCCAGGTGCACCGCGATGAAGTCGTCCGCGTACACCCTGGCCTGCTCGCCGGTCGTCATCAACTGCCCGCCGAACTCGCGCATCCCGGCGAACTCGTCACCGGCCACCGCCGGGCTGTCCGCCGGCGGGAAGTAGATCTTCTGGGCGGCGAGCTGGTCGTGCACCTCGCCGGAGATGAACTGGTTCCCCCAGGTGAGCAGCGCTCCCGCCACGATCAGCACGGCGGCGATCGCGATCCCCAGCCAGCTCACGAGCTTGTCCAGCGCAGAACGCATCGTCATGCACCCCTTGACCTTCGGCCGCATGGGCGGGCGGCCCGACCGCATCGGTGTGGATCACCGTTACCGCTATCGTGGCCCGCCCGGCGCGCGATTCGCTGGGGCACAATGGTTCCACCTGCAGGGACCAAGGTCACCGGTGCCCGGACCCGAACGCCGGTCCGGGTGCCGATAGCGCCAGCCGTGACCAAAGTCCCTTGTGCCCGCGCCGAAACCGGCATGACATGGCGACATGAACGCCGACTCCGCCCGCCTGCGGGTGCTGACCGAGGACCAGTCCCGGGATCTGCTGCGCACCCGCAAGATCGGGCGGGTGGTGGTGTCCATGGACGCGCTGCCGGCCGCGTTCCCGGTGAACTACCTGCTGATCGGTGCGGACATCTACTTCCGGACCGCCGTGGGCACCAAGCTCTCCGCGGCGGTCAACCGGACCGTGGTGGCCTTCCAGGTGGACGACTTCGACGCCGCGGGCAGCTGCGGCTGGAGCGTGCTGGTGGTGGGCGCCGCGCGGCTGGTGAACGATCCCAGGGAGCGCGCGCTGCTGGACGCCGCCGGGCTGTACAGCTGGGCCGTCGCCGCAGACTCGCACTACGTGGCCATCGGCGTCGAGCGGATCACCGGGCGCCGGCTGCTCGGCCTGGCAGACCTGGCGGTCGCGGCGCAGCCGGCAGTACGGTCGGGTGGGTAGGCGGTGACGGGCTCCGCGTGGCCGGTCACGGAACCGGAGAGGATTCCCTGAGATGGTCCGTGTCTTCCTGGTCGACGACCATGAGGTGGTGCGGCGGGGCATCGCCGATCTGCTGGAGTCGGACGAGGACATGCGCATCGTCGGCGAGGCCGGATCGGTCGCCGAGGCGCTGGCGAGGGTGCCGGCCGCCCAGCCGGATGTGGCGGTGCTGGACGTGCGGCTGCCCGACGGCAACGGCGTGGAGCTGTGCCGCGAGCTGCGCTCCGCGCTGCCGGACCTGCGCTGCCTGATGCTGACCTCGTTCGACGACGACGAGGCGCTGTTCGGCGCGATCATGGCCGGTGCGTCGGGGTTCGTGCTCAAGCAGGTGCGCGGCAACGACCTGGTGTCCGCGGTGCGCACCGTCGGGTCCGGCGGCAGCCTGCTGGACGCCCGGTCGACGGCGGCGGTGATGCGGCGCATCCAGGACGAGCAGCAGCAGGCGGCGCCGCTGCGGGCGCTGACCGAGCAGGAGCGCGCGGTGCTGGAACTGATCGCCGAGGGGCTGACCAACCGGCAGATCGGCGAGCGGCTGTTCCTGGCCGAGAAGACCGTCAAGAACTACGTCTCACACCTGCTGTCCAAGCTCGGTCTCGAGCACCGGACGCAGGCGGCGATCCTGGCGACAAAGCTGAACGCGGAGCACCATCGCTGACGGCGCCGCGCGCCATTGCGGCATCCGCGCCACCACGACAACCCCGGCAGTCCTGCAGTGCTTCCCGCGCCGGCCGTCCCCTCGTCACTCCGACGACAGCGGCGCCGACCAGTGCAGCACGGTGCCGCCGCCGGGGGCGGCATCGAGGGAGAAGTCGCCGCCGCAGCTCTGCGCCCGCTCCGCGAGGTTGGCCAGCCCCCGATGGCGCACGCCGTCGGGAATCCCTGTCCCGTCGTCGGTGACGTCGATGCGCAACCCCTTGCCGGCCGCGATGGCGACGGTGACGGCGCTGCCGCCCGAGTGCCGCACGGCGTTGCTGACCGCCTCCCGGACGACCGCCTCGGCGTGCCCTGCCAGGTCCGGCGGGACCAGGGTGTCGATCGGGCCGTCGATCCGCACGGCCACGGACGGCCCGTCGTCGCCGGCGCCGGTGGCGATGTCCAGCAGCCGGCGGCGCAGGTTGCGGGGCCGATCCCCCGCCACGGTCCGCAGGTCGAAGATGGACGAGCGCAGGTCGCGGATCGCCTCGTCCACCTGTTGCACCGCCCCCTCCAGCCGATCCCGCAGCCGCTCATCGGTGATGCGGGACTCCTGGCTCTGCAGGCTCAGGCCGACCGCGAACAGCCGCTGGATCACGTGGTCGTGCAGGTCCCTGGCGATGCGCTCGCGCTCGGAGATCAGTTCCATCCGACGGCGCTGCTCGGTGCGGTCGGCCACCTCCAACGCGAGCGAGGCCTGCTCGGCCAGCCCGGCCAGCACCGGAAGGTCGCCGGCATCGAACGGGTCGGCGTCCTTGCCGCGCAGGCAGATCAGCACGCCCCCGTCGGTGGCGCCGGCGGGTAGCGGAGCCACCAGCAGCGCGGCCGCGCCCACGGCGCCGTCGCCGAGTGCGGCCGGCGGGTCGGGGAGCCTGGCGGCGGCCACCGGCCCGGTGGAGAACAGCACGTGGCGGACCCAGGGCTCCGCGGCATCGACGGTGGTTCCCACCACCGCACCGTCGACGCCCGTGACGGCGCGCACGGCGAGCCCGCCCTGCTCGTCGGCGATCAGCACCATCGCGCCATCAGAGCGCACCAGATCGGTGGCCCTGTCGGTGATCAGCTGCAACGCGTCGGCGACCGTGCCGCCGGACAGCAGCTCGGCGCGGACCTCGGCGGTGGCCTCCAGCCACCGCTGCCGGCTGCGGACCTCACCGTAGAGCCTGGCGTTCTGCACCGCCGAGCCGGCCGCCGACGCCAGCGCCCGCAGCACCAGTTCGTCCTGCTCGGTGAACTCGCCGCCGCCACGCTTCTCGGTGAGGTACAGGTTGCCGAACACGGTGTCCGCGACCCGGATGGGCGCTCCGATGAAGGTGTGCATCTCGGGATGGCCGGGCGGGAATCCGACCGAGGCCGGATGCGTGGTCAGATCGGCGAGGCGCATCACCTGCGGGTTCTCGATGAGCAGGCCGACCAGGCCGTGGCCCCGCGGCAGCGGCCCGAGCGCGGCCCTGGCCTGCTCGGACAGACCGACGTAGACGAATTCCGACAGGCCGCCGCGGCCGTCCAGGACGCCCAGCGCGCCGTACTCGGCGTCGACGAGATCGGCTGCCGCACGGACGATCCGGTGCAGCGTCGGCTGCAGGTCCAGCCCCTCGGCGACCGCCAGGAAGGCGTCCAGGATGCCGGGCAGCCGGTCGGGGAGCCGATCGTCCGGGTTCCTCGTCACCGGTGCGGACCTCCAGCCGGGACGGCGCCCGCCGTCCCGTTCCCTACCCTAAGACCCGCCCGCCGGCGGCGGCCTGGTGTGGAACCGTGGCGGCGGTGCGTCGCACGACGATCCGATCGGTGACGATGTCCGCCTCGCCCGCTCGCATGGCGGCCGCGAGGGCGGCCTCCTTGTCGCTGTACCGGTCGACGGCCCCCTCCAGGATGACGTGGTCGCCGCTCACGGTGATGCGAATCGAATGGCTGCGATCCGCCCGGCGCTCGTCGAGGAGTCGCCGGATGGCCGCGGTACGGTGCGCGGCGCTGTGGTAGGTGCGGATGCCGATCATGGTTCCAGCATGCGCCGGGAAAATGGTGCCGACCAGGGACTTCGGTCCCTGATCGGGCCCATCGACCCGTGGCGATGGTCACAGTGCCACGGCCGCCGGCAGGGACCTTGGACCCTGGGCCCGCGCGGGGCGGCCGGCCTACCGTCAGGGCAACTCGGGACACCACCGTTCGCGTGAGGAGTGCGCAATGGCCGGTCTGGACTGCGGCTTCGTCGTCATCGGTTTCGATGGCACGCCGGAGGGCGTCGCGGCGCTCCGCTGGGGGCTGGAGCGGGCGTCACGCCTGGCCAGCGCGGCCAAGATCGTGCACTGCTGGCCGCCGGCGGCGCGGGGGAGTGCTCGGCACGGCGTCGGGCGAGCCACCCACCGCAGGGTGGAGGCGGTCCGGGTGGTGGAGAACGAGGTGACGGCCGCCAGCCGGCTGCTGCCGGAGCCCCCCGAGGTGAGCATGGTGTTCTCCTCCGCCGCGGTGCCGGCGGCGCTGGCGGCGCAGTGCCGGGGCGCCCGGATGCTCGTCCTGGGGGCGTCCGCGCCGGGCGTGCTGATCGACCCTCGACGCGGTCCGGTGGCCGGACCGTGCCTGGATCGCGTCGGCTGCCCCGTCTCCCTGGTGGACCGGCACGGCCGGGTGACGACGACCGAGCCGCGGCACCCCGCGCTGGAATTGGCGGGCTGAACGGTGGCCGTCTCGATGGACGCCCGAGACCGGTCGAAGCCGGACTGCTGCACGGCGGCGTTGCGCCGCTCGCACCGGACGCAGCGCGACCGATTGACCGAACTCGCCGAGGACCTGCTGGCCGAGTTGCCGTGCGGACCGGGCGTGGCGTCCGCGCGAGCGGCGCTGCTGCACTTCGTGCGCGTCGAGGTGATCCCGCGGGCGCTGGCCGAGGAGACCGTCGCGTGGTCCGGCTCGGGCGCCGGGTTGCAGGGGCTGGTCCGTGCCCTGCCGGGCCATCACCGGATGCTGTCGGTGCTGGCCGACGAGATCGCCTCGAACGCCTCGGATGCCGGCACGGCCGCCGCGGTCGGCGCGTTGGTGCTGCTGTGCGACGCCCGGTGGGACGGCGAGGACGAGGTGCTGCTGCCGGCGCTGGCGTCGGCCGGGGTGGATCTGGAGCCGCTGGTCGGTTGAGCGGCGCTGCGACCCGGATCGCAGCGCGCTGACCGTCACGTCACCGCCTGGACGTTCTGCCGGCCCGCGGGCCGGTGCCGGGCCGGCGGGCCGGCCTGTCGGCCCGGCTCAGCCGACGGCGTCGGTCAGGACGGCGACGTCCTCCTCGGACAGGCTGATGGAGGCCGCGGCGATGTTGTCCTGAAGGTGCGCCACCGATCCGGTACCGGGAATCACCAGCATGGCCGGCGAGCGGGCCAGCAGCCAGGCCAGCACGAGTTGCCGCGGGGTGACGCCGTACTGCTCGGCGCGGGTGCGGACCGGAATGCTGCCGTCCGCGCCCTGGATCGGCGCCCAGGGCAGGAAGGCCAGCTGCTCCTGCTCGCACAGGTCGACGATCGACTCGGAGCGGCGGTCGTCGATGTTGTAGCGGTTCTGGATCGACACCACGGGCGTGATCGCCTGGATCTTCCGCAGCTCCTCCTCGGACACGTTGGAGACCCCGATGTGCCGGATCTTCCCCTCGTTCTTCAGCTCGACCAGCGCGCCGACCGAGTCCTCCAGCGGGACGGCGGGGTCGGGCTGGTGCCACTGGTAGAGCGGGATCTGTTCCAGGCCGAGGCGCTGCAGGCTGCCCTCGCAGGCCCGCTTGAGGTGGTCCGGCCTGCCGTCCAGCGGCCACTGGTTCGGGCCGGTGCGCACCTTGCCGCCCTTGGTGGCGATCACCAG
>JBIQML010000237.1:0-6953 GCA_044463405.1 Nakamurella lactea
CGGCCGGGTCGCGACGGTGAGTTGAGCGGCGCACGGTGAGTGAGCGGCGCACGGTGGGTTGAGCGGCGCACGGTGGGTTGAGCGGCGCACGGCTGCCGCTCCGACGCCTCCGCGCCGGGCGATAGCATCTGCGGCAGGCGCACACCGCGCCGGACGGGTTCCCCGATGACGCGCCGGGAGGGTGCAGACATGGTCACGGCGATCGTGCTCATCGACGTGCAGGCCGAGCGGATCTCCGCGGCCGCGCAGCAGATCGCCGACATCCCGGGGGTGCAGTCGGTGTACTCCTGTGCCGGCGACGTCGACCTGATCGCGGTGGTGACGGCGGCGGACCACGAGGGCATCGCCGAGCTCATCCCGGAGAAGGTCTCCAAGGTGCCCGGCGTCAAGAACACCGTGACGCACATCGCGTTCCGCTCCTACTCGCGGCGCGACACCGAGGACGCGTTCTCCATCGGCCTGCAGGCCTGACACCCGCCGACCGCGCTCAGCCCCAGTCGATCCGGTCGAACATCGCCCGGAGCCGCTCGCCCCGACGGGGATTGAGCTGCCCCGCCCACGCGATGCGGCCCAGCAGATGCGCCCGGAAGTCCGGGTGTCCGGCCCGGTTGGCCGCCCGGGGTCCGTGCACCGCGCAGTCGTGCAGCACCGCCCGTAGCCGGTCCAGATCCGGCCGCGGCATGTTCGTCCCGGCGTTCACCACGATGCCGGTCACCTGCTGCCGCTGGTGCCGACGTCGCACCCGGGTCTTGTCGGGGTTGACCCGAAATCCCTCCTGCCGCACGATGTCTCGCACGGCGGTGAGGAGGCGACCGGCCCGCCGGGCCAGGTCCACGCCGCCGGAGAACGTCAGGTCGTCGGCGTAGCGGGTGTAGCGCGCCCCGCAGGCCCGCGCGTAGCCGGCCAGCCGCCGGTCCAGCGACCAGCAGACCAGGTTGGCCAGCGCCGGTGAGCCGGGCGCGCCCTGCGGCAGGTGCGGCCGGGCCAGGTACCGGCGCAGCCGAAACGCCCGACCGTCCCCGCCGGACGGCGGCATGGCGGCGATCACGTCCGCCGGCACCGCGTGGGTGAGCAGGCCGGTCATCAGGTGGGCCACCGGCTCGGGATACCCGGCGGCGCGCAGCACCCCCCACACCCGCCCGGCCGTGACGCTGGGGAAGAAGGAGGCCAGGTCCAGGCAGATCAGCACGTCGGCGCCGGCGTGCACCGCCGCGCCGGTGCGCGCGGAACGACCCCGCACGAAGCCGTGCGCCGCGGGGTGCGCGGGGACGCCGTCCAGGATGCCGTGCAGCAGGCGCTGCTGCAGCGCGCGCAGCGCCGGGCGCGGGATCTCCAGCAGCCTTGCGCCGGTGGGGCGGGGGATCCAGCGGTACCGGTAGTGCCGCAGTCGCGGATCGCGCGCGCGTCGGGTGCGCAGGTCGGTGTCGGCGAGGCGCAGCAGATCGGGCAGGTCCAGGTCGAGGTAGCCGGCCAGCCCGGCGGCATCGTGCAGCGCGGGGCCGGCGAACGGGCGGTCGCCCATCACGGAGGGCACCGCCATGCCCTGCCAGGGCCGGCCCCGCCGGCCGGCCGCGTCCAGGTCGCGGCGCCACATCTCCAGCTCGGGGGACGCGCGGCGGCCCGATGCGGCCTCCAGCATCCCCGGCAGCGCATCCAGCAGCGCCACGAGGTCCCTGGGCCGGTCCCGCGGCGCTGCCGGGTAGGCCGATCGCGCCGCGGTCACCACGGCGGTGTGCCAGCGGCGGTGACGCAGCCCCGTCACCACCCGGATCCGGGCGTGCATCGCCGGTTCGGTCCACTCCCCGGCCAGCAGGGCGTCCGCCAGCAGCACCGCGAACCGGTGCTCGCGCCCCCGCCGCGGCGGCCCCGCGGCACGCCAGGTCAGCACGTCGCCGGCGGCCGGGTGCTGCCCGTCGTCCTCGCCGGTCATCGCCGACGGCACCGCGACGTGCTCGCGGCCCGCGCACCGGGCCGGGGTGCGGCGGCGCCGGGCGACCTGTCCCCGCTGGGCGGGCACGCACATGCGCGGAGCGCATCGCCGTGCCTGCAGGGTCGTCCCTGCCTCGGTGTTGCGACCCCGGGGGTGCCCCGGAGCGGCCGGGCGGCCGACTGGGCGGACCAGAAGGACGCACCGGCGTTCTCGCCGCAGCGCCGCCGCACGGCTGTCAGGCTCTCACGGGCTCCGGTCCGATGCCAGGGCGATCGATGCGGGGGCGCCGTCAGGACGGCGCGGCCGCCAGTTCCTGGGACGCCGCCACCCACCGGCGCACCAGGTCGGCCACGGCTCCCGAGGCCATCGCCTCACGGGCCCGTTGCAGCCCGCCGGCCAGGTCGGCCAGCAGGTTCCCGGTCAGGCCGGCGTGCGCAGCCAGTGCCGCCGCCGCGTTCAGCGCGACCGCGTCGGCCACCGGGCCGGCCTCGCCGTCGAACACCCGGCGGGCGACGGCCACGTTGACCTGGACGTCACCGCCGCGCAGCGACTCCGGCGCCGACACCGCGACACCCAGTTCCGCCGGATCCAGCGAGGACGTCGTCACCGCCCCGTCGTGCACCGCCCACACCGTGGAGGTGGTCGTGATGGTCAACTCGTCGATGCCGTCGTCCCCGCGGAACAGCAGCACGTCGGCGCCTCGGTCCGCGAACACCTGCGCCATCACCGGTGCCATCCGCGCGTCCCCGCAACCGATGGCGCCGGCCGGCGGCTGCGCCGGGTTGGTCAGCGGCCCGAGGAAGTTGAACACCGTCGGCACGCCCATCTCCCGCCGTGGTCCGGCGGTGTGCCGGAAGGACGGGTGGAACACCGGGGCGAAGCAGAACCCGATGCCGACCCGGCGCACGCACTCGACCACAGCGTCCGGCGGCAGCGAGATCGCCACCCCCAGGCCCTCCAGCAGGTCGGCCGCGCCGCAACTGGAGGACGCCGCCCGGTTGCCGTGCTTGACCACCGTCGCGCCGGCGGCCGCCGTCACCACCGCGGCCATCGAGGAGATGTTGACCGTGTTGGCCCGATCGCCGCCGGTGCCCACCACGTCGACCGCCCGCCCGGGCACCTCGATCCGGTTGGCGTGCGCCAGCATCCCCGTCACCAGCCCGGTCAGTTCGGCGGGGGTCTCCCCCTTGCTGCGCAGGGCGACGGCGAATGCCGCCACCTGGGCACCGGTCGCCCGGCCGGTCATGATCTGCTCCATCACCCAGCCGGTGTGCTCGGCGGGCAGGTCGGCGCCGGACAGCAGACCGGACAGCACCGCCGGCCAGGTCGGCGCCACGGCGGGCGTGGCCATCCTCAGCGCCCCGTCGTCAGCGCGCACCGCCGGGCACCCGCACGACGGCGCGCATGCGGCGCAGCACGGCGGCGACGGTCTCCGCGGCGGTGACGGGGTCCACCGGGTACATCAGCACCTCGTCGGCCCTGGCCCAGGTGGACAGCCAGCGGTCGTCGACGCGCCGGATGAGCAGGATCACCGGGGGCACCCGGTCCAGTTCCATGTGCATCTGACGGCTGATGCCCATGCCCCCGGTGGGCTGCGCCTCCCCGTCGAGCAGGACGATGTCCGCCTCGCCGGCGTCCACCGCCATCAGCACCTCGGACACCGTGGAGCACTCCAGGTAGTCCACCCGGCCCACGTCGGGGGCGGGGCGGCGGCCGATGGCCAGCATGACGGCCTCCCGCACCTCCGGCCGGTTGCTGTACACCAGCACAACGGGGTTGCTCATCGGCTTGCTCACCTCTGCCTTTGTCACGGCCTTGCCACGCGCGGACGCACCGATCGTAGTGGGCGCGCGCGGCGCCACGGCCCCCGACACCGGCCCGCCCGTCCGCTCCGCGACCCGCCGGGCCCCCCGAGGGCGCGCGCGGGCGCCGTACGGGCCATAATCCTTGCGTGACCACAACGACGCCGGCGGGTAGCACTCCCATCAGCGCGCGCATTCATACGCTGAACCGGCCGAACATGGTCAGCGTCGGCGTCATCGTCTGGCTGGCCAGCGAACTGATGTTCTTCGCGGGCCTGTTCGGCATCTACTTCACCGCGCGCGCCGTCAACACCGGGCCGTGGCCGCCCGAGACGACGCACCTGGACATGGTCTACGACCTGATCTTCACGATCATCCTGATCCTGTCCTCGTTCACCTGCCAGTTCGGCGTCTGGGCGGCCGAGCGCGGCGACGTGTTCGCGCTGCGCCGCTGGTACATCGTCAGCTTCCTGATGGGGCTGACCTTCGTGATCGGGCAGGGCAACGAATTCGCGACCATGGTCCGGGAGGGCACGACGCTGTCCTCCGACGCCTACGGGACCGTGTTCTATCTCACGACCGGCTTCCACGGGCTGCACGTGATCGGCGGGCTGATCGCCTTCCTCCTGCTGATCGCGCGCACCAAGCTGAGCAAGTTCACGCCGGCCCAGGCGACCAGCGCCATCGTGGTGTCGTACTACTGGCACTTCGTCGACGTGGTCTGGATCGCGCTGTTCACCACGATCTTCATCATCCGGTGACGGGGATGTGGGGCCGGGCCGGACACGACAGGAGCAAGCAGGAGGACCAGGTGCAGAAGCAGGACGGCGGACGAGGCCGGTTTCGCCGCCGGTCGAAGTCGGCACGCCGGCTGACCGGCGTGGCCGCGCTGCTGTTCGCGCTGGTGGCGATCGGCTTCGGATACTCCGCGCTGGCGCCGGGCGGCAACACCGCCGCCTCTGCGGACCCGACGGATCCGCAGACCGTCGCGACCGGCAAGTCCCTGTACGACAACTCGTGCATCACCTGCCACGGCGAGAACCTGCAGGGCGTGAAGGACCGGGGTGTGCCGCTGATCGGTGTGGGCCAGGCGGCCGTGTACTTCCAGTTGGCCACCGGCAGGATGCCCGCCAAGGCCAACGCCGCCGAGATGCCCCGCTCCATCCCGGTGTTCGACGACAAGCAGATCGACGCCATCGCGGCGTACGTGCAGTCGATGGGAGGCGGCCCCGAGGTGCCCAGCGGCTCCCTACGCGCAGACAACCAGTTGCCCAAGGGCGGCGAGCTGTACCGGCTGAACTGCGCCTCGTGCCACAACTTCACCGGCAGGGGTGGAGCGCTGTCGCAGGGCAAGTACGCGCCGCCACTGGACGAGGCCACCGACAAGGAGATCTACGCCGCGATGCTGTCCGGGCCGGAGAGCATGCCGACGTTCTCCGACGCCCAGCTGACGCCAGACGAGAAGAAGGCCATCATCAGCTTCGTCCAGTCCAACAACGAGGCGATCTCGCCCGGCGGCTACGACCTGGGCGGTTTCGGGCCGGCACCCGAGGGTCTGATCGCCTTCCTGGTCGGCATGGGCGCCATCGTCGCGATTACCCTGTGGTCGGGATCGCGCTCATGAGTAACTCCGCCACCCCCCATCCCACCGAGGACGAGCTTGCCGGCATGACCGGCGAGGAGCTCGCCAGGCTCGGTGCGCGGCTGGACGGCGTCGAACTGGTCGAGTACGGGCCTCGCTTCGAGCCCGACTCCCCCGCCGAGAAGCGCGCGGAGCGGATCGTCGCCAAGTGGTTCATCTTCGCGGCGATCGCGGCGCTGGCCTTCGTGGTGATCTTCTGCGCATGGCCGGCCGGCTACGAGGGCCCGTTCTCCCCGCGGCAGTGGTGGTTCGCGCTGTTCACCCCGCTGCTGGGCATCACGCTGGGTGCGGCCATCCTGTTCACCGGCATCGGGGTGATGTCGATCGCCCGCAGGATCACCCCGCACGAGGTGGCGGTGCAGGAGCGGCACGGCGGCCGGTCGTCCGAGGTCGACCGGCGCACGGTCGGCGCCGAGTTGCTGGACACCCTGGACAAGACCGGGTTGAAGACCCGGCGTGGCGTGCTGAAGGGCTCCCTGCTGCTGGCCGGTGGCGGGCTGGTCACCGCGGCGATCGTGGCCCCGATCGGCGGCCTGATCAAGAACCCCTGGGCGGAGGGCAAGGACTCGCCGCTGTGGGAGACGCTGTGGAAGCCGGCGCCGGACGGCACCAAGGTGCATCTGACCATGCAGGATGGATCGCTGGTCCGCCCTGAGGACGTGAATGCTGGCGGGTTGATGACGGTGTTCCCGGGCGTGCCGGGCGGCGCGACCGCGGCCGACTCGCCGGTGATGCTGTTCCGGCTGTACCCCGGCACCAAGGTGATGATCCGCAACGGACAGGACGGCTTCGGCTACGGCGACTTCTTCGCCTTCTCCAAGGTGTGCACCCACGTCGGCTGCCCGGTGTCGCTGTACGAGGACCAGACCGGCCGGGTGCTGTGCCCGTGCCACCAGTCCCAGTTCGACATCCACGACGGCGCCAAGCCGGTGTTCGGACCGGCCACCCGGGCGCTGCCGCAGTTGCCCATCGGCGTGGACGAGGACGGCTACTTCATCGCGCTGCACGACTTCGTCGAGCCGGTCGGACCAGGGTTCTGGGAGTCCTACCAGGGCTCGGAGGCGTTTCGGTCGCATCCGAGAATCCATCCCGAGCCGAAACCGGTGTTCCCGCCGATCGGCACGCCACCGTCTGATGCGCCGCCGAAGGAGACGACATGAGTCGGCTGACGACCCCGACCAAGCCCTCCGGCGGGATGGGCGCGGCGCTGTCCAAGGCCGGAGACGAGGCCGATCAGCGCTACCACGCCGCCCGCGGCATGCGCGCGGCGCTGAACAAGGTCTTCCCCAGCCACTGGTCATTCATGTTGGGCGAGGTCGCCCTCTACTCGTTCATCGTGCTGCTGCTGTCGGGCATCTACCTGACGCTGTTCTTCGACCCATCCATGGGCGAGACGGTCTACCAGGGTGCGTACAGCCCGCTGCGCGGCATCCCGATGTCCTACGCCTACGAATCGACGCTCAACCTTTCGATCGAGGTCCGCGGCGGCCTGCTGATCCGGCAGATCCACCACTGGGCGGCGCTGATCTTCATGGCGGCGATCATCTGCCACATGTGTCGGATCTTCTTCACCGGCGCC
>JBIQML010000238.1:0-6899 GCA_044463405.1 Nakamurella lactea
CGCCGAAACTGCCGCCGCCGCCGAAGCCGCCTCCACCGCCGCCCCAGCCACCGCCGAAGCCGCCACCGCCCCAGCCTCCGCCGCCGCCCCAGCCGCCCCCGCGGTTGCCGTCCAGCAGCGAGCCGATCAGGATCCCGCCCAACAGCGCGCCGCCGACACCGCCCATCGAGGAGCGCCGGCCCGGCCCGCCGCCGTACCAGCGGTCGACGTCGTCGTGCGCCTCGGCGTAGGCCTGCCGGGCCAGGCTGGTCGCCTTCTCGGCCTCGGCCAGCGCGGTCTTGGCGTCGGTGGCGGCCAGTTCCTGGGCCTGCTGCAGGTGGCGGCGCGCCTCCGCGAGCCGCGTGCGGGCGGTGGAATTGACCGCGCCGCGGCGGGTTTCGATGAAGTCCTCCACCGCCGACACGGTGGACTTGGCGGTGACGAGTTCGCTGTCCAGCGATGCCCGCGCGCGCTTCTCCTGTTGCTGCGCGGATCTGGTGGCAGCCAGGATGTCGTCCAGCGCGTGGTCGGCGTCGGTCAGCTTCTTCAGCGACGTCACCGGATCCCGTCCGGCTTCCGAGGTGCTGGTGGCGTCCAGGGTGGACTGCACCGCGGCCAGCCGCTGCTGGATGCTCTGGGTGGCCGCGCCGGCGCTGCCCTGGCCGAGCGCGGAGCGGGCATCGGCCAGTTCCTCGGTGACGTGGCTGCGGGCCGAGGCCAGCTGCGCTGCTGCCGCGGCCAGATCGTGGTCCAGCCGGTCGATGGCGTCCAGCAACGTGGTGGCCTGCCGGACCGCCTCCTGGGCGGCACGGGCGGCCAGGACGGCCGACCCGTTGTTGTCGTCACCGGCCGTCTTGGTCGCCTCGTCCAGGGACGTGCGGGCGAACTGCAGCCGCTCGTTCGCCTGGTCGGTGTTGCCGTCGACGGTGGCCAGCGCCTGCGCCGAGTAGGCGCCGGAGAGCCGCTGCAGGGTGGCGGCGGCCTGCGGCAGCCGGGCGTTCTGGGCGTCGATGGTGCCGGGCAGGGAGGCCAGCACCTGCGGCAGCCTGGCCTTGAGATTGCGGAGCTTCTCGAACTTCTCGGTCTGCGCCGCCAGGGCCTCGCCGGCCTCCTGGCACAGCTGCAGGATCTGCGTCATCCAACCCCGGCGGGTCTGCTCGTCCTCGGGGATCTCGTCATCGATCTCCTGGCGCAGCTGGAATGCCTTGGTCAGCTTGGCCTTCGCGTCGGTGTGCGCGGCGCGGAAGTCGGCGGTGGCCTCCGTGCCGAACTCGCCCTCGGCGAGCTGGAGCTCACTCTCGCTGGCGCGCACCGCGTTGTCGGTCTGGATGAGCGCGTTGACGCTGCGATCCGACAGGTGCTCGTACGGCTCCGGCGGCGGCCCGGCGTTCTTCTTGGCCTTGGCCGCGGCGTCCTTCTTGCGCTGGTAGGAGCGGTACCACAGGAAGCCGATGACGGCGATCGCGATGATCACCACGATCCAGATCCAGGCCAGGCTGCCGCGGCTGGACGACGAGGAGTTGTCGGACGTGCCGGGTGTGCCGCCGTTCGCCACGGCCTGTTCGAGCCCCTGCGCGGCGGCGACGATCGCGCCGGACCAGTCGCCGTCCGTCATGTGCGAGGCGGGTTCGTCGTTCAGAACCTGATTGATGGCGTCCCGGGTCAGCGGAAAGGCCTGCCCCTCCAGACCGGCGTGAAATCCGAACCGGCGGTCGTTGATGGCAATGGCGAGGAGGAGATCGTTACTGCCCAGATCGGACTGGGAGAAGCTCTCTGCCGCCCAGGTGTCCTTGTTCACGCCGTCGAAGCTGTCCACCAGCACCACGTACAGGTTGATGTTCGCATTGCTGCGCAACTCGTCCAGCGCGTCCTGCGCCGCGGAGGTGTCCGCGCCGACGCCCGCCTGGTCGTCTATCTGCTGGGTGCCCACGTCCACCGGCGGCGCGGCGGAGGCGGCGGGCACCAGCAGCAACAGGGCCGCGAGCACCGCCCCGACGGCGGTGGCGAATCGGGCAGCTGCGCGCATGGCGTTCCTCTCGACGGGTGGGATTCCAGTATCCAGTGTGCCGGGTCGGGGCCGGTCAGGGTCGCGGGTTCGGCGACGGCCGTGCCGGTGGGCCCGCTCCGGGGGCGTCGTCGGGGGAGGCCTCGGGGACGGCTCCGTGGGTGGGCTCGGCGGCCGTCTCCTCGGGCAGCGCCAATCTGTGGAAGAACGCATGGAACACCACCGCGTAGCCGACCTGAAACGCCGCCGCGATCACGAACGGCACCGCCAGGCTCACCTCGTCCAGCAGGTAGCCGGTGGCGGGCGGCACCACGGCGCTGGCCGCCTGGCCGGGAATCCTGCCCAGCGACGCCACCGAGGCCCGCTCGCCCGGGTCGGCGGCGCCCATCACGAACGACTGCCGCATGGCCATCGCGAGCCGCTGCACGATCACCCGAACCAGGTACACCGCGCCCGCGACGGCCAGCGTCGGCGCCAGCGCCATCGGCACCAGCAGCAGACCCTGCGCCAGGCCGCAGCCAGACCACGCTGCGTACCAGCCCCCTGGATCGGGCGATCCGCCCGGCGGCCAGGTTGGTGACGATGGTGGCCGCGTTGACCACGGCGAACATCAGCCCGAGTTCGGTGGTGCCGACGCCGAACCGAACGAAGAACCAGTAGGTGATGAACGGCCCGAACAGTCCCACGCCGACGCCGTTGATCACGTTGCTGATCCACAGCCGGTACAGCAGCCCGCGGGAGCGCACCGGCATCGCGAACAGCCGCCGCGGCTCGGCCGGCGGCCTCGGGGGCTCGTGCACCGGAACCGCCAGCAGCCCGGCCAGCAGGGCACAGGCCGCCACCACCAGCAGCGCGAACCTCTCCGGGAGGGTGCCGCCCATGCCCAGGTCGTGCCCGGCCTGCGGCAGCAGGGCCAGCAGCGAGCCGGCCATCCCACCGGCGGCCGAGGCGGAGGCGAAGGCGCCGAACACGCCGGTGCGCCGCGACGCCGGCACCAGCGAGGTGACCAGGGCCTGCTCGGCCGCCTGGTACGGGCCCACCGAGCCGCCGCCGGCCCCGGCGCCGCGTCCGAAGGAGCCCAGCGCGGCGGTGACGAAGATCAGCGCGGCGGCCGTGCCCGCGGTGAAGGCTGCGGCCGCGATCCCCGTGATCAGCGGCACCGCGACCACGAACAGCTTGTGGCCGAACCGGTCCGCCAGCACCCCGATGAGCACCGCCTGCACCGCCGCGGCCAGCGCCACGACCAAGAAGAGCACGCCGAGCTGCACGCCGGAGTAGCCGAGCCGGGCCAGGTAGATCGGCACGATGATGCTGGTCGCCGCCCGGGTGGAGCTCATGGCCACCCGGGCGCCCAGCAGCAGTGCGACGTCACGCTGCACTGTCACGCCCCATCGGCCACCACCCCACTATCGTCGCCAACGACCGCACGGCACGGGCGAGGGGCAGCCGTGGGCGAGCCAGCGGGCTGCTGCTGTCCGGCGCCGTTCCGGATCCGCGTAACCTGACCGCCGCCCGGCGCCGAGGCGGCCGGGGCTGCTGCCCGGCGGCCGGCCATGGTCGCCCTGTCACCGGCGGGCCGCCTCCCTACCCCGGATCGGGTGCGGATTTATCCGGCTTCCGGACAATTCCGCACCGAATCCGGGAGATGGGCCAGGCGGGAGTGCTGGCGTCTCCCGAGGATCGACCCGACATGAGCGTCGGCAGGTCCCGGAGAGTGGCCAGGCGTGAGCGCCGGTGGGCCGCCTCCCTACCCCGGGATCGGGTGCGGGTTTATCCGGCTTGCGGACAATTCCGCACCGAATCCGGGAGATGGGCCAGGCGGGAGTGCTGGCGTCTCCCGGAGTTCGACCCGACATGAGCGTCGACGACCGGAGGGCCCGACCGTCCGGCGCCGGCCCGTCGCCTCAGCCGGCGCGTCGGGCTTCCTGCCGGGCACGCCGTTCCAGGCGTTCGATCATCTGCACCGTCTGGGCGAGCACGGCCCGACCTTCCTGCCGGATCTGGCGTGGCGTGTAGCGCAGGGTGGTCCACAGGTCGAGTTCCAGCAGGTTCTGCTTGGCCCGGTCCCGGTGGAACGCCTCACCCGTCGAGTGCACGCGCCACCCGTCGATCTCGACCGCCAGCTTCAGCCTGGTGCTCGCAAAGTCGACCGTGAGCTCCTGGCCGCACGCGACGATCGTCACCGACGGTCGCAGTGCGGTGACGTTGCCCCGCCGGAGCAGCGACCGATACTCCCGTTCGGCGACCGAGACCTCGCCCCCCTCGACCCGCCAGAGGGCGCGACGGGCGGCGACCGCGCCACGCGCCGCGCGCAGCCGGTGCAGCGTGGCCTGCAGCGACGCCACGGTGGTGCCCAGTTGGAGGGCTCGGTCCATGATCTCGTCACCGCCGGGAAGGTCGGCGCACTCCAGCGCGGTGAGGGCCCTGGTGGTGACGGGGGTCCCCGATCGCCGGGCCACGTCCGCGGCGGCGAGCGTGCGTCGACGGACCTGGACGAGCCCGGCGGGTCGACGTCCGGGTGTGAGAGGTCGCGCCACGGTGAAGGTGACGGGGCCTCTCGGCGACTCGACCAGGTGGTGCAGCCACGCGGCCCAATGTCCGTGCACGACCGCGTCGGCGCCGAGCCAGAGCCGGGCCGCGAGAAGCTGACCGCGCGAATCGAGAGTGTGGCTGGCGACCAGGTACACCCCGGGCAGGATGGCCTCCCACTCACCGCTGGCGATTCGGCGGTTGATGGCCGAGGAGCTGAGGCCCGCTGCCAGCGCCTGCGCCCGGGCGATCAGTCCGAACTGGGTCCGCAGGAGCGAGGCGATGCGATCGCCGGCGGCTGGTGAGGGCATTTGCCGAGGATGCGGCACGCGGCGCCGGCAGATGGGTGCGGGCCGGGGAATGTGGATGGATTTCCGGCAGGGGGATAACCCGAGCGAAGGGCCTGTCGGACGGCGCCCCAATCGCATGGGGCCCCAGGTGCGCCGGATCGGGTGCGGATTTATCCGGTTCCCGGACATTTGCGCACCGAATCCGGCGCGGGGAGCCCGCCGCGAGCCTGGGGTGCGCCGGATCGGGTGCGGATTTATCCGGTTCCCGGACATTTGCGCACCCAATCCGGGCCGATGGAATCGGCGGGTCTTCCCGAGCGGGTGCGCCTGCGCGGGCGCGGCTCCGCTGGATCCGTCTCAACTGGGCGCCCCGAGGGCCGGCGCCAGCGGGCGCCTGCGCCTGCGCCTGGGTCGGCGCCGACGAGAGGGCCCTCGCCAGCGAGGACCGGCGCCAGGGAGAGGGCCGGGGCCAGGGAGAGGGCCGGGGCCAGGGAGAGGGCCGCGGGCCGGACCTACAGGTAGCTGACCGCGGTCAGGAACACGATCAGCAGGATGAGCGCCGGGATCAGCGCGACGATCGAACACACCAGCCCGGCCGTCGCCAGCCCCTTGGGCGCACCGGTCTTGCTGGAGTGCGACAGCCCGGCCGCCGAGAGCGCCAGGCCGATGATCGCCAGGATGACGCCGAACCACGGCACCCAGCAGAACACCAGCCCGATCAGGCCGCAGACGAACCCTGCCGTCCCCTGACCGTTCTGCTGGCCGACGTTCTGGTGCACCACGTACTGCACCGGGGCGCCATACGGACCGGCAGCCACCGGCGCCCCGTAGCCGACCTGGCCGGATCCCGGCTGGGCATACCCCGGTTGCCCGTACCCAACCTGCCCGTACCCAGCCTGCCCGTACGGCCCAGCCTGCCCGTACGGCCCAGCCTGCCCGTACCCAGCCTGCCCGTACGCAGCTTGCCCGTACGGCCCGGTCTGGGTCGGATCCTGGGGTTGCCCGTACGGCGACTGCGCGGGATCCGGATCGGGGTACGGCTGAGGGGTCGTCATGGGGGCTCCCAGGTCGAGGCGCGACGCTGACATCCCCGGAGGTCAGCCCAGCGGGCATCGGCGGAACATCGGTGGGCTCCGGCGTCGCGCCGACGGGTCCCCGGAGCGTACTCCCATCAAAGGGGCATCCACCCCGCACGCACAGGAACCGATCGGGTGATCCTGACGGCCGCCGGGTAGGGGTGCCGGGAAACGTGCCGGGAAGCGTCGGCGGGAACATTCCGAAGGGTCGGACAGTTGCACCCGATGAAAGTTGAGCCGGTTCGGCTCAGGTAACGTGTCACCAGACCCGGAAACCGCGGCGTCGGCACCCGGCGCTGAACCACATAGCAGGAGGAATGAGCATGTCACGTGCCGTCGGTATCGACCTCGGTACCACCAACTCGGTCGTCTCGGTGCTGGAGGGCGGCGAGCCCACCGTCATCGCCAACGCCGAGGGTTCGCGCACCACCCCGTCCATCGTGGCCTTCGCCAAGAACGGTGAGGTGCTGGTCGGTGAGGTCGCCAAGCGGCAGGCCGTCACCAACGTGGACCGCACCATCCGGTCGGTCAAGCGCCACATGGGCACCACCTGGACCGTCGACATCGACGACAAGAAGTACACCCCGCAGGAGATCAGCGCCCGCATCCTGGGCAAGCTCAAGAGGGACGCCGAGTCCTACCTCGGGGAGAACGTCACCGACGCCGTCATCACGGTCCCCGCCTACTTCAACGACGCCCAGCGGCAGGCCACCAAGGAGGCCGGTGAGATCGCCGGTCTGACCGTGCTGCGGATCGTCAACGAGCCCACCGCGGCCGCGCTGGCCTACGGCCTGGACAAGGGTGACAAGGAGCAGACCATCCTGGTCTTCGACCTGGGTGGCGGCACCTTCGACGTCTCCCTGCTGGAGATCGGCGAGGGCGTGGTCGAGGTCAAGGCCACCAACGGCGACAACCGCCTCGGCGGCGACGACTGGGACGACCGCGTCGTCACCTGGCTGGTGGACAAGTTCAAGGCCGCGCACGGCATCGACCTGACCAAGGACAAGATGGCCATGCAGC
>JBIQML010000239.1:0-6946 GCA_044463405.1 Nakamurella lactea
GAACACGCCGGCTCCGCCGACCAGGTGCACCCGGCCGGGCGGGGAGGCCTCGGCATATCCCGGGATCCGGGCGAGTTCGACGTCCGCCAGCGGTGCGTCGGACCACGCCGCCAGCTCGTCGCGGGGTCTCGGGCCGAAGCCCGGCCAGATCGTCGACATCCCTCCATGATGCCGGGCGGTCCGGTGTGCATGCCTCGCACTCGGTCGGAACCCGCCGACACTCCCCTTTGTCCCCCTGTCCGACTTTCATCCACAGCCGGTCGCGATCACCTCGGGCGCCGCGTCGGTCCTGCCTACGCTTCGCCGGTCGAGCAGCACGGGAGGTGCACATGGCCACGGGCCACGACCTGGACGTCGACACGGATCAGATCCGGCAGGCGGCCGCGCTGTTGCAGCAGGCGTCCGTCACCATGCACAGCCACCGGGACATCACCGTCGCGGCCGGCCGGGACGGGGATGCCGCCGGTGCCTCCGCGCAGGGCCGGCAGGCGATGCGGCTGGCCGTCACCAGGGCCGAGCAGAGCGTGCAGGCCGCGGCCTCGCTCGCGGCGATGGTCGGCCTGCTGGCGGACCGGCTCGTCTACGTCGCCAGGCTCTTCGACGAGGCCGAGGCACTGGCGAAGGCGGGGGGCTGAGCGTGGACCACGTCACCACGTCCTGGGCCGCCGCGTACGGGCTACCGGATCCGGGGGTCCCCGCGGACGCCGTGCTGGCAGCGCGCCCCGACACGCTGCGGTCGCTGTCCGGATGCTTCGGGGCGGTGGCCGGTGCCCTCCGCGACGGATCCGACGATGCCGCCCGGGCCGACACCGTGCTGCTGGACGGCTGGTCGACGCCCGCGCTGTGCGCCCTGGTAGCCACCGCCATGGCGGAGGCGCAGCTGACGGCCGAGAGTTGCGACGGCAACGCGACCGCGCTGGCGCTCTGCGCGGACGATCTGGATCGCTGTCGCGCGGCCGTGCATCGGGCGTACGCGGACGCGGATGCCGCCATCGCCGCCCAGGGTCTACCCGACGAGACCAACCCTTTCGCGATCCTGTCGTTCGGCGGGCCCAACCCGTTCGACCAGCAACGGATGGTGGTCCGCCTGCTGTATGGCGCGACCCGAGCCATCTTCGACAACACCTGCACCCTGGCCGCCGCGCTGTACGCCGGTCTCGGGCCGGACCCACGCCCCGACCTGCCGGGCTGGTTGCCGGGCGGCGCGACCACACCGTCCGGTCACACGGCCGCATCCACCGACACCGCCAACCGGGCGTCCCTGCGCGCGGATCTCACCTCGGCCTCGCCGTCCCGGCGGGCGTTCGCGGTCCACGTCCAGCAGGCGCTGCGCCATGCCGAGACAACCACCGGCGGCAGGGTCCAACTGCTGCGGTACGACCCGGCGCACCCGAGCGCGCAGGGCGGCGCCGCCATCTCCGTCGGCGACGTCACCGACGCCGACTCGGTGGCGGTGCTGGTGCCCGGTGTGGGCAATTCGCCGTCGGACATGTCCGGCCTGCTGGACACGGCCGCGTCCCTGAACGCGGCGGCGGACGGTGCCGCGCCCGGAACCAGCACGGCCACGGTGGTCTGGGTCGGGTACACCGTGCCGTTGAACGGGTCGGCATCCATGTCTGGCGACCCGGTGGACAGCGCCATCGGCAACGCCGCGCTGGCCACCAATGCGCTGGACGCCACGGTCGGCGGGGCGCAACTCTCGTCGTTCTGCCAGCGCCTGCGTTCCGTGATGGACACCTCCGCCGGTCTGACCCTGATCGGGCACTCCTACGGGTCGATGGTGGTCTCGCAGGCGGCACTGGACCTGGGCCCGGACGCGGGGGTCGACGACATCGTCATGCTGGCGCCGCCCGGCGCCGGGTACCGCGTGCGGACCGCGGCGGACTACCGTGCCGTCTCGCCCGAGCACGTGTACGCCCTGGCGTTCCCCAGGGATCCGATCCCCCACTCGATCACCGACAGGGCGGCGGCCGCGGCCATCCTGGCCAACAGCATCATCTCGCGCGGAGCGGGAGGCGACGGCAGTCCTTTCGGCCCCGACCCCACGTCACCCGGCTACGGGGCGCAAGTCATCGCCGCCCCGTCTGGGGTACCCGTCCGGCACGATCCGCCCGGCCTGCTCGGATCGTTGCTCGCGGGTCCGGGGCTGGTGGCGATCGACCGGGCGGGCGTCAATCCCTTGCGCAACATCGACCAGCACGACCTCGACAACTACCTCGGCGGCGCCGCGCGGGCCGCCGTGGCCGCCGTCGTGGTGGGCAAATACGCCAAGGTGCCGGTGCGACACCAGAAGTGACGACCCCGGGCCGCTGGGGACCGGTCGGTGACGAGGTCCACCGGCGGGGCGGGCACGATGGAGGGCATGCCCCCGCCGTCCACCCGCACCGTGAGCGACTACTACCGCGGCGTGGCGCCGGCGCTACTGCCGCATCTGGCGGGACGGCGGGTGCGCCCGGCGCCGGACAGGGCCGACGGCGCGCACCGTGCTGAGAGCGCCGGGAGCGCCGACGGTGCGCGCCTGATGCCCGCGCCCGCCGATCTCGACGAACTGCTGGCGCTGGTCGGGCGGGGCATGGTGGCGATGTTCACCGAGCCGGCCGGTCGGATCGCGCTGCACCTGGTCCCCGGCGACGGCGCCGACGTGGCGACGGTCGCGACGGCCGTGCTGCAGGTGGCCGAGCAGTGCGCCGCCGACGGGCTGCGGGCCGTTCCCCTCACCGACGGCGCCGACGGGCTGTGGCTGCTGGCCCGCACGGACGGCGACCCGGCGGCCGCCGCCGAGCGCTATGCCGTGGTTCTCGGCCGCACTGCTCCGGAACTGGCCACCCTGGACCCGGCGCAGGCGGACGGGCGCAGCCTGATCACCATCCACGCCGACGACGCCAGGGCCGACGTGCCGGTGCCGTACTCGCTGCTGCCGGGCGGCGCGGCCTTCTCGGGCGTCGCAACCCCGTCGGGCGACGCAACCTTCTCGGGCGACGCAGCCCTGTCGGGCGGCGCAACGACCCCCGCCGACACCCCGGCGGCGATCCCGCTGCACCTGGACGAGATCGCCGCCATCACCGCCGGGATGCCAGCCGAGCTCACCTCGGCCGACGTGGCCGAGCGCATCGCCGTCCGCGGGGATCTCGCGGCGGCGCTGCTGGCGACCCCGACCGCGTAGGGTGAGCGCGCACCAGCGGGACGACGACGGGACGGGCAGGGCGACTCGGATGCCAGCGGGACAGGGCAGGACGTCGACGCGGCTGAGCCGCTCGGCCCGTCGCAGCCAGTTGCTGGCGGCCGCGCGCACCGTCTTCGTCAGCCAGGGCTTCCACGCCGCCGCCATGGACGACATCGCCGAATCGGCCGGGGTCAGCAAACCGGTGCTCTACCAGCACTTCCCGTCCAAGCTGGCGCTGTACCGGGCACTGCTGGAGTCCACCACCGAGCAGATGGTCCGGCTGGTGCGGGACGCGATCGCATCCTCGAACGACAACGACGCCCGGGTGCACCGGGCCGTGCAGGCCTACTTCGCGTTCGTGGCGGACGAGGGGCAGGCGTTCCGGCTGATCTTCGAATCCGACCTGCGGGACGAGCCGGACGTGGTCGCCGCGGTGGAGCGCGCCACCGAGTCCTGCATCGCGGCCATCACCGACACCATCACCGCGGACACCGGCGTCGACGCGGCCAGCGCGCGGTTGCTCGCCGCCGGGCTGGTGGGGCTGTCCCAGGTCGGCGCCCGCTACTGGCTGGCGCAGTCGGATGCCATCGAGAAGGACAGGGCGGTCGCGCTGCTGTCCGCGCTGGCCTGGCGCGGCATCTCGCACTTTCCGCGCCAGGAATAGGGTCCTCGACACCAGGGCCCAGGATCGGTGTGCCCGGCAGCGGCGGCCGGTCCCGCGGATCCACAGCGCGTCCGACCCCGCCGTGCGATCAGCTGCCGAAACCCACCCTGCGGCTGTCCGCGGGACCGATCTCCACATAGGCGATCTTCGCGCTGGGCACCATCACCCGGCGCCCCTTCTCGTCGATCAGGGTGAGGGTCTTGTCGGACTGCAGCGCCGCGGACACCTGCTTCTCGATCTCCTCGGGCGTGGCCTCCATGGCCACCGTCACCTCTCGCCCGTTGTCGGTGATGCCAACCTTGACGTCCACTCGCGACCTCTCCTCGTGCCCGCTGCGCCACCTCGATCACGATGGGCAGCGCCCCCGCGCGTGCGGGGGCACACAGCCAGGCTAGTCGAGCCGAGGGCAGCACCGACCGCAGCGTTCACTCCCGGTGAACGGCCGCCCCGCCGCGAACGCGGCGACGAGATTGCCCCCAGGAGGATCACGCAGGGCGAGTGGCGGCCGATGGATCTCACCCGTCCGCGGGCTTTCCCCGTCGCCCCATCGGTGTAGCGTCCGGCGTGGCCGCGGAGTCCCGTCGCCGTGCGGCGGTCGGCCCCCGCGGCGCCTGCACATCGAACGGGAGGCGACGCCATGTTCCGGGTCACGCACAGCACACCACCACGGCACCGTCCCGGCCGGCGCGAACCGGCGCGGCTGCTGGCCGCCGTCACCGGCCTGTCCGCAGCGCTGCTGATCGCCCTGCCAGGCAGCGCCGGCGCCACCACCGCACGCGACGCCTCGGCGGGCCACGGACCCTCCGGCGAGCACGCGGTCTCCTGGCAGCAGCCCGGTCATGGCCACCGGTGGCACCAGCCGGACAACGCCTGCCCGCCGGCCGCCAGGGCGCTGGGTTACAGCGACGCTCTGGACAAGCTCCAGGTCGGCGACAACGAGGTCGGCGGGCTGTCGGGCATGGTCTACGACGTCCGGCGGCACGCCTACGCGGCCATCGAGGACCACTCCGGCGACCAGGTGAGCCGCATGTGGTTCTTCACCGACCCGGCGGATCCGCGGATCACCGGCACCCTGACGCTGTCGGCCGCGGACGGGACTCCTTACAGCGCAGCGAACTTCGACGCCGAGGGCCTGACGATCCTGCCAAACGGCGACTACGTGGTCAGCTCGGAGGTGGAGCCGTCCATCCACGTCTTCGGCCGGGACGGCGTCGAGCTCTACCAGCTTCCGGTGCCCGCCCGCTTCGACGTCGCCCCGGCGGGCGAGGCCACAGACAACGCCACCCTGGAGGGCCTGTCGCTGTCCCCCGACGGTCGCTACCTGTACGCCGCCATGGAGGGCACGCTGTCCGGCGACATCTCGACGGCCGGCGCCGACACCTACCGCCGGATCCTGGTCTACCAGCACGGCCGGCACGGCTACCACCTGATCAAGCAGGTCGGCTACCAGGTCGATCCGGGGATGCGGATCTCCGAGGCCCAGGCCTACGGCCACCGCGGGCTGCTGGTGATGGAGGCCGCCTGGGACGAGGTCAACGGCAACACCATCCGGCTCTACGCGGTCCCCGACGTGACCCGCGCCCGGGACGTCAGCGACGTCTCCGACCTGGGCGACTCGCCGGACCGCGTGGTGCGCAAGGTGCTGGTCGCCGACGTCACCAACTGCCCGACGTTGGGGGCGACCGCCAAGGAGGCGCAGACCAACCCGCTGATGGACAACTTCGAAGCGATGACGGTGGTGACGGGACATCGGGGCGTCCGCCCGCACGGGGCACACGGGCCGGGCCACGGCCGCTGGAACCCGCCGGGACACGTCAGCGAGGTGCTGCTGCTCTCGGACGACAACTTCGGCGCCACCCAGACGACCCGGCTGCTGCGGCTGGCGGTCCCGCTGCCCCAGCGGTGACGGGGATTCGCCCCAGCGGTGACGGGGATCCGCAAGGGGTGACGGGGATCCGTTAGAACAGCCGGCCCTCGGAGTCGTCCACGCCGCGCATGGCGTCGTAGTCCAGCACCACGCAGCGCAGGCCCCGATCCTCGGCCAGGGTGCGCGCCTGGGGCTTGATCTGCTGCGCGGCGAAGACTCCCGTCACCGGCGCCAGGATCGGGTCCCGGCCGAGCAATTCGACGTACCGGGTCAGCTGTTCCACCCCGTCGATCTCCCCGCGGCGCTTGACCTCCACCGCCACCACCGCGCCGGCGGCGTCCCGCACCAGCAGGTCGACCGGGCCGATCGGGGTGGGGTACTCGCGCCGGATCAGCGTGTAGCCGTCGCCGAGCAGTTGGACCTGCTCGGCCAGCAGCGCCTGCAGGTGCGCCTCCACCCCGTCCTTGACCAGCCCCGGGTCGACGCCGAGCTCGTGCTGCGAGTCGTGCAGCACCTCCTCGACGGTGATCAGCAACTGGTCCCCTTTGCGGTTGGCGACCGTCCAGACATCGCCCCCCACCGACAGCGTGCACGGCGGGCTCATCCAGTTCAGCGGCTTGTAGGCGCGGTCGTCGGCGTGGATGGACACCGAGCCGTCGGCCTTGATCAGCAGCAGCCGGGTGGCCATCGGCAGGTGGGCCGTCAACCGTCCGGTGTAGTCCACCGAGCATCGGGCCACCACGAGTCGCACCCGGACACCCTACCGACCGGACGGAGCTCACTGTTCGCTCCGCGCTCCGCAGCCGGGGCCTGCCGCTCCGCGGCGACGGCCCTCGCCCGCTCCGCGCTTCGCTCAGTCGGTCCACTCCGGGTGGCGCTTGGCCAGGAACGCGGCCATGCCCTCCCGGGCGCCGGCGGTCTGCGAGGACGCCGTCATCGCCTCGCACGCCAGCGCGTAGGCGTCCCGCTCCGGCCGGTCGAGCTGCTCGTAGAGAACCCGCTTGCCCCAGGCCTTGGAGGCCGCGCTGCCCCGGGTGGTGCGTCGCAGGAGATCATCGACGGCGTCGTCCAGGTCCGCGTCGTCCACCACCCGGTTGACCAGACCCCAGTCCAGCGCCGTCTCCGCGTCGATGACGTCACCGGACAACGCCATCTCCATCAGCCGCTTGCGGCCGATCGCCCGGCCGACCGCGACCGACGGGGTGTGGCAGAACCAGCCGCCCTTGCCGCCGGGCGCGGCGAAACCGGCCGA
>JBIQML010000240.1:0-3963 GCA_044463405.1 Nakamurella lactea
GCTGCTGGCCGCGGCGGTGGCCGCGCACCTGCACGGCCGGGCGGGGGAGAGGGCGGCGGCCGCGGGCCGCCCCGGAGCCTCTGCGCTGCTGGACCTGCTGCACCCGGACGCTGATCCGGCCAGCCCGCGATCCGGCCAGCCTCCGATCCGGCCGGCCGCTGATCCGGCCGGCCGCTGATCCGGACAGCCGCTGATGCGGCGGGCGATCCGGCCAGCCGCTGATCCGGCGGAGTTCCGGTTCAGGCCTCGGAGTCGGCCGCCGCGGCCGCGATCTGCATCGCGTCGGCGGCCGATGCCTGCTTCCGGCGGTGCCGCCGCCACAGATGCCAGCCGACCAGCCCCACCACCAGGGCGCCGACCACGCCGTAGACGATCGGCTGGTAGCGCTCGATGGTGTCCCAGATCTGGGTCAGCCGGGTGCCAGCCGCGTAACCGAGGCCGGACCACACGCCCACCCAGAGCACCGCGCCCAGCGCGTTGAACGCGGCGAATTTCGGCCACCGCATCCGGGTGATGCCGGCGATGATGCCGTTGGCCTGGCGCAGCCCCTCGACGAACCGCGCGACGGTGACGATCTTGCCGCCGTGCCGGGTGAAGAAGCGCTCGGCGGTGGCCAGCCGGTGCTCGGTGATGAACACGTACCGGCCGTAGCGCAGCACCAGTCGCCGGCCGCCGAACCGCCCGATGGCGAAGCCGATGGAGTCGCCGATCACAGCGGCGGCGATGGCGATGACGATGACGGCCGCGATGTTCAACTGGCCCGCCCCGGCATATACCGCGCCCGCGATGAGCACGGTCTCGCCCGGCACGGGCACCCCGAAGTCCTCCAGCAGCACCAGCGCGCCGATGGCCAGGTAGCCCCAGCGATCCAGCACCGGGGCCAGCGCGCCCAGGAATCCGGGAAGGTCGGGTGGCGGTCCGCTCATGCGGGGGCGGCGCTCGGAGCAGGCATGGGCCCATTCTCCGCCGCCGCTCGGGCGTGCGGGCGCTGATCCGTCAATGCCCGCCAACGATCGGCTGCCGAGGCGATCCGAGTGGGCTGCCCACCCGCCCGCGCCTCACCCGCCCGCGCCGCCCGTTTCCGCGCCGGTGCCGGTGCCACCTTCGGCGGACGGCCCGGTGAGCGCCGGGATGATCGCCTCCAGGTGCTCGGCGAACTTCTGCTCGGCCGGCCGGTGCAGGTAGTGGCCGGCGGCGCTGGCCAGCGGGTGATCGGCGCCGATCGCCCGGTCCCGGCGGTCCAGCGCGTAGCGCTCCGGGTCGGACTGGGCGCGCTCCTGCTCCTCGATGACGAATCCGACCACGAAGGCGGTGACGATCTCGAAGGCGTCCACGATCCGCTCCAGCGAGACGCCCTCGGCGGTCAGCCGGGCGAGCCCCACCTCCTGGCGCCGCAGCACGGACGGGTCGGTCAGCCGGGTCCCGCTGAAGGTCCTGGCACCGTCTCGATGGCGCAGGTACTCCGCGCGCATGGCCGACGCGTAGGCGCGCAGCGCCTCGGCCAGGGTGGCGCCCGGCGGCAGCGACTCCAGGCTGAGGCTGATCCGGCTCGCCACCTCGGTGCCCATCTCGTCCAGCACCGCCTGCTTGGAGTCCAAGTGCCAGTACAGCGCGGGTGCCTTCACCCCGAGCCGGGCTGCCAGCGCGCGAACGGTCAGGCCGTCGATGCCCGCCTCGTCCAGCACGTCGAAGGCGGCGGCGACGATCGCGTCACGGTTCAGGCGAGGCGGCACGTTGACAGATTAACAACGTTAAGGCACCCTGGTGGTTGAACTTAGTTAAGGAGTGCGCCTCCCGCGAGTCGTGTGTCTGTCGGTGCGCCATGGCGCGCGCTGGCCCACACGACTCCGGGGGTGGGTTGCCGTTGCAGTGAGAGAGGACGACGGATGAAGGCAGCAGTGGTCGGGCGGGCCGGGCAGGTTCCGGAGTACGCGGACTTCCCGGATCCGGAGGTGGACGGCGAGCACGCGGTGGTGGAGCTGGTGGCGGCCGGCATCCACCAGATCGTGCGGTCCCGGGTGGACGGCCGGCACTACAGCGCGGAGGGCGCCTGGCCCGCGATCCCGGGAGTGGACGCGGTGGCCCGCACGCCGGACGGGAGGCTGGTGTACACCGGCTTCGTGGACCCGCCGTGGGGCACCATGGCCGAGCGCATGGCGGTGCCCGCCCCCTTCGGACTCCCGTTGCCCGAGGGCGCCGACCCGCTGGCGATCGCCGCCGGCCTGAACCCCGGCCTGGCATCCTGGCTACCGCTGGCCCGCCGCCGCGACGAGATCGCCGGCGCGGGCGCCGGTGCCGACGCGGACGCGCGGGCACCCCATGGCATGGGCGACGGCGATGACGGAGCCGACCACCCCCGGCCCGCCCCCGCCGGCCTGGGCACGGTGCTGGTGCTCGGCGCCACCGGTGTGTCCGGCGGGATGGCGGTGGACAACGCCTTCGCGCTCGGTGCCACCGCCGTGGTGGCCGTCGGCCGGAACGCCGATCGGCTGGCCGCGCTGGCCGAGCGGGTCGGCAACGCCGCGCTGGCCGACCGGGTCGGCAACGCCGCGCTGACCGACCGGGTCGGCAACGCCGCGCTGCGCACGGTGCGCCTTGAATCCGACCGGCGGCGGACCGGCGACGCCATCGCCGACGCGCTGGGCGGTCGCGCACCCAGCACCGTGATCGACTTCTGCTGGGGGCCGGTGGCCGAGGCCGCGTTCCACGCGCTGGGCCGGGCCGACCTGGAGGCCGGTGACGGCGACGCCGGCGTTCACTACTTCGAGGTGGGCGGTACCGCCGGCCCGGAGGCGGCGCTCCCCGCGGCGCTGCTGCGCAGCCGGCGGATCACCATCACCGGCAGCGGGCTGGGCGGCAGCCCGCTGAGCGAGGTCATGATGCGGCTGCCGCAGTTCGCCGGCATGATCGCCTCCGGCACCGTGCACGTGCCGTACACCGCCTACCCGCTGTCGGAGGTGGCCGCGGCCTGGGTGGCCGACGACGGCACCAGGGCCGTGCTGGTGCCGGGCTGAGCGGGTGACGCGGCCGCCCGTGCCCCGCGCCGTCACCCGGGCGGACACCGGCGGGTGGGGCAGCGGGAGGGCATCCCGGACATCCCGGGCCCGCTGTGGTTCCATCGGTGCGTGAGCATGCGCACCGCCGGAACCGGCGTCCGGGCCCCAGCGCAGGATGCCGCGGCGCCGGTCGAGGCAGTGGTCGACCTGGGCTCCATCACCGCCAACACCGCCCTGCTGTGCCGCGCCGCCGGGTCCGCCGACCTGATGGCGGTCGTCAAGGCCGACGGTTACGGGCACGGCGCGGCGCCGGCAGCCCGGGCGGCGCTGGCCGGAGGCGCGCACCTGATCGGCGTGGCCACCCCGCCCGAGGCCGTCGCGCTGCGGGAGCAGGGCATCGACGCGCCGCTGGCCGCCTGGCTCTGGCCGCCCGGCCTGGACGTGCGCCCGGCGCTGGCCGGCGGGGTGCAGATCGGCGTGCCGAGCACCGCGCACCTGGCCACGGTCACCGCCGCCGCCTCGGCCGCCCCCGGCGGGCGCGCCCCGATCCACCTGAAGGTCGACACCGGACTGGGGCGCAACGGCGCCACCCCCGCCGAGGCGGGAGCGCTGTTCGCCGCCGCGGCCGCCGCCGAGCGTGACGGGCTGGTGCGGGTGGTCGGCATCATGAGCCACCTGGCCAGCGCCGACATCCCCGGCGATCCCTCCGTCGCCGAGCAGACCGCCGCCTTCACCGACGCGCTGGCCCGGGCGACGGCGGCCGGCCTGCAGCCGCGCTGGCGGCACCTGGCCAACACCGCCGCCACCCTGGAGCATCCGGCCACCCACTTCGACCTGGTGCGCTGCGGCATCGGGCTGTACGGGCTGTGCCCGGTCGGCCACGACCCCGGCCTGCGCCCGGCGATGACCGTCCGGGCCACCGTCGCGCTGACCAAGCGGGTGCCGGCGGGCCAGGGCGTCAGCTACG
>JBIQML010000240.1:3973-5610 GCA_044463405.1 Nakamurella lactea
GCTGATCCCGCTCGGCTACGGTGACGGGCTGCCGCGCAACGCCGGCAACGTGGGCGAGATGCTGATCGGGGGGGTCCGGCGGCGGATCGCCGGGCGGGTGGCGATGGATCAGGTGGTCGTCGACTGCGGTGACGACCCGGTGCACGCCGGTGACGAGGTCCTGGTGTTCGGCCCCGGCGACCGGGGCGAGCCGACCGCCACCGACTGGGCGGGGTACTGCGGAACCATCGACTACGAGATCGTCACCCGGATCGGGCCGCGCGTGCCCAGGAGGTATCGCGCGGCGGGAAGTGCACCGACATGAGCACCCTGGGCAGGGTCGTCGGCTCGGCCTCGGTGATCGGAGGCCTGGTGGGGGCGGCGGCACTGGGCGGGATGACGGCCCAGCGCCGCGCGCTGCGCCGGTTCCGGGAGCTGGGCGGGTTGTCGGACGCCGGATTCGACGCGCTGACCGCCGACCGGGAGTACTCGGTCGCCGCCACCGACGGGGTGGCGCTGCACGTGGAGGAGGTGGGCCCGGCGGACGCGCCGCTGACGGTGATCTTCAGCCACGGCTGGACCCTGCGGCTGGGCGCCTGGCACTTCCAGCGGGTGGGCCTGGCCGGACCGGACTTCGGCGCCGGAAACGCCGGGAACGGCGGGAACGGCGGGAACGGCGGGACCGACAGGAACGGCGGGACCGACAGGAACGGCGGGACCGACAGGAACGCCGGGAACGCCGGGAACGACGGCAACGCCGAGAACGACGGCAACGCCGGTTCCCCCACTCGCCGCGTGAACGCCCCGTCACCGGAGCCCGGTGAGGGTTCGGCGGATCCCCGTCCGCAGGCGCGCCTGGTGTTCTACGACCAGCGCTCGCACGGCCGGTCCAGCCGCGCCTCCGCCGGGCACTCCGGCATCGCCGACCTGGCTGCCGACCTGGCCGCCGTGATCGCCACCGCCGCGCCGGACGGCCCGCTGGTGCTCATCGGGCACTCCATGGGGGGCATGGCCCTGCTCGCGCTGGCCGGGCAGGATCCGGACCTGTTCGCCCGCCGGGTGGTCGGTGTCGGCCTGCTGTCCACCAGCGGCAGCGAGACGAACGCCGACCGGGGGCGGTGGATACAGATCAACGGAACCAACCCGCTGCTGCCGCTCGTCGCGGCCGCTGCCGCCCGCTACCCGGGTGCCTTCGAGCGGGGCCGGCTGGCCGGACGGGACGTGCTGTGGATGATGACCAGGGCCCTGGGGTTCGCCGACCCGAAGGTGCCCGCACCGCTGGTGGACTACCTGGACCAGATGATCTCGGCGGTCCCGATGGACGTGATCGCGGAGTTCGCGCCGGCGCTGTTCGGACACGATCAGATGGCGGCCCTGCCCGCGCTGTCCGGGATCCCGACGCTGATCGCCGTGGGGGAGCGCGATCGGATGACCCCGCCGTCCCGCTCCCAGGCGCTGGCGGACGCCCTGCCCGAGGCCGACCTGCTGGAGATCCCCGGCGCCGGCCACATGGCGATCATGGAGGCTCCGGACGTGGTCAACGACGCGCTGCGCGAGCTGCTGCGCCGGGGGTGGCGGCGCGCCGAGGGCGCCGGCGAGGCCGCCGCCGGGGGCACACGATGAGCGGCCTGCTGCTGGGCACCCCGGACGACACCCTG
>JBIQML010000240.1:5620-6939 GCA_044463405.1 Nakamurella lactea
CTGGGCCGGGCGCTGGGCCGGCGCCTGCGGGCGGGCGATCTGGTGATCCTGTCCGGTGCGCTGGGTGCCGGAAAGACGGTGCTGGCCAAGGGGATCGCGGCCGGCATGGGGGTGACCGGCATCGTCATGTCGCCGACCTTCGTGATCGCCCGGGTGCACCGGCCGGCCGGCGACGGCGTCCCGCTGGTGCACGTGGACGCCTACCGGCTCTCCGGCGCGCTGGAGTTCGACGACCTGGACCTGGACACCGACCTGACCGCCGCGGCGGTGGTGGTGGAGTGGGGCGAGGGCCGCGCCGAGCAGCTCGCGGACGATCACCTGCTGATCCGGCTGGAGCGCCGGGACGACGACTCCCGGATCGCCGAGCTGGTCGGCACCGGCCGGCGCTGGTCGGCGCTGCTGGCCGAGCTGGCCGACGAGCTGGCCCCGTTCCGGTCCGCGTCCCGGGGCTGACCGGGTATCGGCCGATCAGCCCCGGATGGCGCTGCGCGTCGGGGTGCTGTCCCGGACCACCACCTCGCCGCGCACCGGCCGGACCATCGGACCGCCCGCCGGGTCGGTGTCCATGGCCAGCTCCAGCGCCTGCCGGCCCATCTCCACCAGCGGGATCCGCACGGTGGTCAGCGGCGGCTCCACGTCCCGCAGGGTCGCGATCCCGTCGAATCCGGCCAGCGCCAGATCCCGCGGCACCCGGAGCCCGCGCTCCCGCAGCGCCGCCATCGCCCCGACCGCCATCACGTCGTTCACCGCGAACACCGCGTCCACGTCGAGCTCGCGGTCCAGCAGCTCCGTCATCGCCACGTACCCGCCGTCCCGGGTGAACTGCGCGCCGACGATGTTCTCGGTGGGCAGGTCGATCCCGGCGGCCAGCAGGCCGTCCCGGAATCCGGCCAGCCGGTCCTCGCTGGTGATCAGCTGTTCCGGCCCGGCCAGCACGGCGAACCGCCGGTAGCCCATGCTGCCGAGGGTGCGGGCCAGATGGGCTGCGCCGCCGGCGTTGTCGACCGCCAGCGTGCTGCAGCCGAGCCGGTCCTGACCGATGGTCGCCACGTGCCCGCCGCCGTCGGTGATCGCCGCCAGCACCCGGGCGGTGGCCGCCGTGACGTCCGGGTCGGCGAACCTGGAACCGGCCAGGATCACCGCGGTGGCCCGCTGCCGCAGCAGCGCCTCCAGGTGCCGCAGCTCCAGGGCCGGGTCGGACAGCGTGGAGGCGACGGTGACGATCAGGCCGCGCTCGGCCGCGCCCGCCATCACCCCGGAGGCGATCGCCGCGGCGTACGGGTCGGCGATGTCGTGCACGATCAGGCCGACGGTGGTGG
>JBIQML010000241.1:0-6937 GCA_044463405.1 Nakamurella lactea
GGGTCCAGTTCGAAGCGCTCGATCAGCTCGTCCCGCCGGCCGGTGTCCAGCCCGCCCCGGAGCCGGCCCAGCAGGTCGATCACCTCACCGCCGGACAGGTTGGGCCACAGGCTCACATCCCCCGGGACGTAGGCCAGCCGGCGGTGCAGCGTCACCGCCTCCCGCCAGGGGTCGCCGCCGACCAGCCGGGCGGTCCCGGCGTCGGCGCGCAGCAGGCCCAGCAGCACCCGGATGGCGGTGGACTTGCCGGCGCCGTTGGGGCCGAGGAAGCCGTGCACCTCGCCGGTGGCCACGGTCAGGTCCAGGTGGTCCAGCGCGGTGACGGAGCCGAATGTCTTGACGATTCCGGACATCTCGATCGCGGACGGGTGCTGCGGTGTCATGTCGTGTCCCTGTCGGAGGTGCGGCGCCGGGAGGCTTGGCCGGTGCCGCGGCTGTGTCGTTTCGGGTGTGCGGTGGTGCGCGTGCGGCCGGGCGGGGCGAGCTCGGCACGCTGCCGGAACGCGTCCAGGTACTCGCTGGTGGTGAACAGGCCGTGGGTGTACAGCTCGACCGCGGAGCCGGCCATGGAGTTGATGACGGCTGCGGTGCGCTGCTCCGGGGGGACGCCCGGCGCGAGATAGCGGTCCAGCAGCTGCATGCCGAGGCTGACGCACACCAGCAGGGCCGCGCGGGCGTGGTCGTCGTCGGCGGGCCGGACCTGCCCGGAGGCCACCGACGCCTGCAGCCAGGACTCGGTCTCGTCGACCAGCCGGTCGAACAGTGCCTGCGCCAGCAGGCCCCCGTCCAGCAGCGCCCTGGTGCCGTAGCGGACGATCGGCAGGTACTCGTCGGCCCGGGCCAGCTGGGCCATCGCGCTGGCCGGGCCCTGCCGCTCCAGCTCGGCGATCGACTCGGACAGCACCTGCTGCACCCGGTCGTCGCAGGCCTGGCGGAGCCCGTCCTTGGAGCCGAAGTGGTGGATCACCAGGCCGGGGGAGACGCCGGCCGCCTGGGCGACCTGCCGGACGGTGACGTGCCCGAACCCGGACGCGCCGATCAGCTCGATCGCCGCGTCCCGGATCCTGGCTCGGGTGGTCAGGTCGCCGCCGGCCGCTATTGAACGCACGACCAAGATGCTAAACACATGTTCAACGGCCTGCAAGGGCAGCCGCACGCGAATAGCCGCGCCGTCCCGGATCGCACGGCGGTCTGGCCATGCACCCCGGGGGATCCCACCGGTCTGCGGGTGGGGCCGCGGGAGCGGGAGCGCGGTGTATCAGGCCGCGGGTCCGGCGCCTCCACCTATCACACCGACGACTCGACCGGGATCGTTATCAATTCGCCATAAGCGTGACGTGCACCACAGCGATCGTCCCCACGTCCTTGACACAACCTCGCCACGAGGACCGGCCCACTAGCAAGGAGGACATCATGGATTCCACACAGCGCGATCGGCGCGGTCGGCACCGACTGCGGACCGTCCTGATCGGTGCCATCGTCGCCCTGGTCGCCAGCATTGGTGTCGTGCTGACATCGACCGTGGCGTCGGCATCGACACCGACAGCGACAGCGACGTCCACCGCGACGTGCCCGACCGTCTACTGGGGCTCGCTCGCCAAGTCCAAGGCGGGCAGCACGACCGCACCCATCACCGGGGTCCGGGCGGGACGCCATTCCTGCTACGACCGGGTGGTGGTCGACCTGGGTGCCGGCCGCGGCCCCATCGGATACAGCGTGCGGTACGTCGCCTCCGTCCGGCAGGAAGGTTCGGGCAAGGTCGTTCCGCTCCGCGGCGGCGCGAAGATCGAGGTCGTCGTGCGGGCTCCGGCCTACAACGTCCGCACCGGCGCGCCGACCTACACACCGGCGAACCGGGCCGAACTCGTCAACGTCGCCGGGTATGCCACGTTGCGGCAGATCGCGTTCGCCGGCAGCTTCGAGGGGCAGACCACCCTGGGCGTCGGGGTTCGGGCCCGGCTGCCGTTCCGGGTGTTCACGCTCGCCGGCCCGGGCAACGGGCACCGGCTGGTGATCGACATCGCGCACCACTGGTAAACGGCCCGCGACGACCGTGACACCCCGCCCGGTGCGCCTTCCGGCCGCCGGGCGGGGTCCGCCGCGCGTCGAGCCCGGGCCGCTACTCTCCCGGCAGCCGCACCCCGACCTGGCGGCGGATCTCGTCCATGGTCTTCATGATCGCCACGGTCTCGGCCCAGCGCAGCAGCCGTGACTCCCGCCGGCCGTCGGCCACGCAGCGGGCCAGTTCGGCGGCCTCGTAGCACAGCCCGCCGGACCCGGTGATGGCGTCCGGCTCGCGGACCAGCCGGTCGCCCGTCCGGGAGGTGACGGTCAGCGTGCCGGGGGCGTAGAGCGACCCGGACAGCTCCGCGCGGGCCAGCGTCCCCGAGACCGTGGCCGTGGTGGGGGTTTTCGCCAGCAGCGTGGTGAACAGCACGGCCTGCGCGGCACCCTTGTCCAGCACCATGCTCACCTGGGCGTCCACCCCCGTGCTGGTGACCGTCCCGTTCGCCATCACCGACTCCGGCGAGCCCAGCACCATGGCGGCGAACGACACCGGATAGATGCCCAGGTCCAGCATCGCGCCCCCGGCCAGGTCCGGGTTGAACAGCCGGTGCAGCGGGTCGAAGTCGAAGTACTGGCCGTGATCGGCGATGACGCACGCGATGTCGCCCAGCACGCCGTCGGTGAGCAGCTGGCGGAGCACGTCGGTCTGCGGCAGGTAGCGCGGCCACATGGCCTCCATCACCAGCACCCCCGCCGACCGGGCGGCGTCGAACACCTGCGCGGCCTCGGCGGCGTTGCGGGTGAACGCCTTCTCCACCAGCACGTGCTTGCCGGCGGCGATCGCCAGCAGGGCGTTGTCGCGGTGCTCGCTGTGCGGGGTGGCGACGTAGACCGCGTCGACCTCCGGATCGGCGACCAGGGCCTGGTAGCTGGGATGCGCCCGGCCGATGCCGTGCTTCGTCGCGAAGGCCTGCGCTCGCTCGGCGGAGCGGGAGCCGACGGCGACCACCTGCTGCCGGGTGTGCGCCGCCAGGGCGGTGACGAAGGCACTGGCGATGCCGCCGGTGGCCAGGATGCCCCAGCGCAGCGGTGGGGCCTCGGCCGGATCGGGCACGCGGGAGACCGGCAGCGCGGTCGGGAAGTCAGGCATGACAGGACGGTATCGCCCGGCCGGTCCGGTACCGGTACCCAGGTCCGGGTGCTGCTATCCCAGCTGCGACCACCACGCGCCGACCGGCGAGTTCCACCACGGCAGCACGGTGACCATCAGCACCCATTGCGCCAGCACCGCCAGCGCCAGCACCACCTGGGTCGACACCCTGGGCCGCACCGGGAACGCCAGCACGGCAAGGCAGGCGAGCAGCACGACGGGCAGTCCGGTCGGCGGGCGCAGGCCGAGCCACAGGGTCAGGAACACGGCGGGCAGCGGCAACAGGAAGCCCGCCGCGGCGATCGCCGACCGGCGCAGCAGGAATGCCCCGACGACCAGGTACAGCGGCGAGCAGGCCAGCGTGCGGCCCAGATGCTCCAGGGCATCCCGCGCCGCCGATCCGGCACCGGTGGGAAAGGCGAACGTCCCGGCCTCCCGCAGCACGCCGAACGCGCCGCCGGTGAACCGCCACTCCAGGAAGGCCCAGCAGCCGGCCGCGGCCAGCGCCGGGAATGCGATCACCGCCGCCGTCGCCGGGGCGGCTCCCGGCTGCCCACGGAAACGGTGTCGGGCCAGTAGCGGCCCGGCCCCGGCCAGCATCACCGCGAAGACCACGGCGGTGATGTCGCAGGCGGTCGCCAGACCCAGCAGCAGGCCCGCCTGGAAGCCGCCCTCGGTGCGCCCGTACAGCACGAAGCGCAGGAACCCGGACATCGCCATGGCCATCAGCACCAGCGCCAGGAACTCCGCCAGGTCGGCGGTCGCCAGGAACGCCATCGCCGGCGTCGCCTCGATCGAGACCAGCGTGAGCGCCACCATCCACCACGGGTGCCGGGCCAGCACCATCCGTTCGGCCAGCGCCTGCAGCAGCCCACCGCTGCACAGCGCGCCGATCACCGCCAGCGCCACCCCGCTGGACCCGGCGATGGCGGCGATGCCCACCGGGACCGGCGGCCACACCGCGCCGACCCAACCCAGATCTCCGGCGCCCCACACGATCCGGCCCGCCCGCTGGATCAGCGTGCCGTTCGGCAGGCTCTGCGCGGACCGGCCGGCGGCCAGCGCGGCGAACAGCGCCATCGGCAGCCCGAGGGCCAGCCGCAGCGCCCAGCGACCGGCCGGCCTACCCGGCCAGCGGCGCGCCCCCGGATGCGATGCGACCGCCGGGGTCTCGGGAGGAATGGCCCCCGGCGCCATCGTCGGCAGCGGCGCCGGCGTCGGGATCGCTTCGACGGTAGCTGGTAAGGCCATGGACGGTCTTCTCCCAGTAGTGCGGACGGAACATCAACTGCCACAGCGCCTTGTAGGCGGCAACCGAGTGCAGCAGCCAGTACAGCGGGTTGAGCAGCGCCCACAGCACCAGCCCGTAGCGGCGCCGCTTGAACGCCCCCATCATCGAGACGTAGATCATCAGCACGGTGCCGATCAGCAGGTTGGCCAGGCTGATCCACAGCACCCAACCGGGGAACAGCACCTGCAGATCCTCGGCGGGCAGCAGCAGGGACACCACGAACAGCAGGTACAGCGGCGGCACCGTCAGGAACGTCAGCGGGGTGCCGCCGACCAGCAGCGCGAAGCCGGCCGCCTGCCGGAACCCGCAGGAGCGCACCAGTTCCACCGGGTGCCGCAGGTGCACCAGGGTGGTCTGCAGGTACCCCTTGATCCACCGCGACCGCTGACGCACGAAGTTGCCGTACCGGGTGTTCGCCTCCTCCAGGGTGGTCGAGTTGATCACCCCGACGGTCGCGCCCATCACCGAGGCGCGGATGCCCAGATCGGCGTCCTCGGTGACGTTGAACGGATCCCAGCCACCCAGCCGGCGCAACATGTCGGTGCGGAAGTGGTTGGAGGTGCCGCCCAGCGGGATCGGCAGGTGGTGCGCGTCCAGGCCCGGCAGCATGTAGTCGAACCAGAACGAGTACTCGGCGGTGAACATCCGGGTCAGGGCGTTCTCCTCGGCGTTGAAGTAGTTCAGCGCCGCCTGCACGCAGACCAGCGAGTCGCCGCCACGGCGGAAGGCGATGACGGCCTTCTTCAACTGGTCCGGGTCGGGGCGGTCCTCGGCGTCGTAGATCACCAGGTACTCGCCGCGGGCGAAGAACAGCCCGACGTTGCAGGCCTTGGGCTTGGTCTGCGGGGCGCCGGCCGGCACCCGCAGCAGGCGGACGTTGCCGGGCGGTCGCATCGCCCTGGCCGCCTCCCAGGTCTCCGGATCGTTCTCCTCCAGCAGGATGATCACGTCCAGCTTGGCGGCCGGGTAGTCCAGTGCCGCCAGGTTGGCCATCAGGTCCGGCAGCACGGCGGCCTCGTTGTACACCGGCACCAGCACGGTGTAGCGCGGCAGGTCGGCATCGTCCAGCGCGGCGACCTCGGCGGGCGAGATCGACTCCACGTGCTCGAATCTCGCACCCGACAGGCACACCACGAACTTGAACAGCACGCCCACCAGGAAGGCGATGCCGATCACCCAGGAGGCCACCACCAGGGTGCCGATGGGCAGCAGCGCGGCGCACGCGATGACCGTCGCCAGCGCCACCGCGAGCACCACGGCCTGCGGCCGGCTGAGCACCCGCCGGGCGGATCGGCTCTCGGCGTAGCGCCACAGCCCCAGGCTCGCCTCATCGAGGATGGCGCCGCGATAGCCGCGGGCCAGCGCCTGCGCGATGTCCCAGTCGGTGGTGACCAGCAGCCGGACGGGCTCGCCCATGGCGGCCTCGATGACGGCCGTCCGTTGCGGCGACGGGCGCTCGGCCGTCGCCACCAGCACGGTCCCGTCGTCATCGCGGTGCAGCGGGATCCACTGCTGCTCGGTCACCTCGGTCGGATCGACCATCAGCAGCAGGGCCGGATCCAGGTCGGCGGTAGTGCAATCGACGAAGCCGCAGCCCCACGCCTGCGCCAGCGCGCGGTAGACGGTCAACCTGTCCACCAGGCCGCTGGTGATGAGCACCGCGCCGAGCTGGGATCCGGACGCCTGCTGGGCGACCAGCGCCCAGTCCAGTTGCTCGGCCGTGATCGCGCCGGCGTCGACGAGCAACTGGCCGAGCGGCCGGGCCGGCGACTCGACGGCCCCGGACGGGGGGAGTCCGGACGATCCGGCGGCGCCGGCGGGACTGTCGGGCACGACCGGCACGGGGCCTCCTCGGGACGCTACGAAACGTGTTCGCGCGATCACGTATCGTATCCGGTTCTGCCCGGGTTGCATGCCGGTGACGGGCATCAAATCTGCGGCACGATCGGCACGGCGCGGCCACCTCGGGTCGAGTGGCCCAGGGCGCGCCCTGGCGCACCCTCCACCACACAACCCCGGGTAGGCGGGATGCGGCGTGTTGCGGGCGACGCGCCGATATCCTCTGCGACACGCCGGGACACGACATATGGGGGTTCCCGGAATTGTCGGCTACTAGATGTACCGTCATCGACGCCGAAGGTTCCTCGGCGGCCGAGCGCGATCGGTCGGCGAGGAGGCAACAGGGAATCCGGTGCGAATCCGGAACTGCCCCGCAGCGGTGAGTGGGAACGACCGCCGTCCGCGCCGGGACCGCAGGGTCACGGCGCGACAGCACTGGGTGTGACGACACCCGGGAAGCGACGGCCAGTAGGAGCGCTTTCAGCGAGCCCACGAGTCCGAAGACCTGCCTTGGGTGCGTCCGCCGCCGGCGGGCGCCGCCGGTGCGCCTCGTGGGAGGGCCGACCGGGCCGCGCACCGCGCGTCCGTCACCTCCACCGAGCCGCCGGCATCACCACGGCTCGCGAGGAGAGAGCATGACGAACACCCTG
>JBIQML010000242.1:0-6917 GCA_044463405.1 Nakamurella lactea
GCGAGCCGGGCGAGTTGTCAGTGGGCAGAACTGCCCATCGCGGCGTCACTGGTGCTGCAGCACGGTCCCCAGCCGCCCGGCGATGAAGATCACGACCAGGATCACGATCGCGACCACCAGCCCGGCGATCAGCGCCCCGAAGGGCTTGCGCAGGTCACGCGGCCCGCGGTCGCCGGCGTGCAGCAGCAGCGCGACCGCCGTGGCCGCCCGGGTGGCATGCGCCTGCAGAATGACCTTCGGACGCGCCTCAGCCATCGGACCGGCCCCCATCCGAGTGCCCGTCGTCGTCCGCCGGTCCGAGCCGGCGGGTCACCAGCCCGTCGAAGCCGTCGGTGATCCGCGGGCCGGACCGATCAGCGCGGCGCTCTGGACTTGCCCGGTCCGGCCGGGCACGTCCAGAGGCGGGGTTGTCGGCGGCAGCGTCACCGCCGTCGTCTCCGTCGCCTCCGCCGCCTCCGTCACCGCTCTCGTCGTTCTCGTCCGCCTGCGGGGCGCCCTGGTTGCCGCCACCCGGATGCTGCACGCTCATCGAGCGGGCGATCTCCACCAGCAGCGTCTCCAGCCGGTCGGTGATCTCCGGGTAGGCGCTGGCCGTCGCGAGCGCGGCGGTCCAGCTGGTCTCCGGGATCGGCACGAAGATCTGCAGGCTGGTCAGCGCGGCGAGCTGACCCGTTCCTGGTATCAGCATCGTCATGCGCTCGCGCTGCAGCATGGCCGGGCCGACGCCACTGTCGATCTCGGTGCGGGTGCCGGCGCGCGGGATGGAGTCCTGCACCCGGCCCAGCGTGGCCGGCACGCCCTCGTCGGCGAACGCGATGTGGATGCCAGCGCTGGCCGCCCCGCCGCCCTCACGGCGGCCGACCATCAGCAGCGACACGCACGCCCCGGCGGACTGGCAGTCGGCCACCAGGCTCTCGATGAAACCGAGGAATGTCTTCCGATCGGCCGCCGAGAGCCTCGATCCGTGGAACGTCGTGTCGATCAGATCGTCGGCCGAGCGGCGCCAGGTGCCCGGGTTCGTGTCCAGCAGCGACCAGCTGGACGGCAGCGACATCCAGACCGGGAACGGCGGCTGGGCGGCATCCGGGTTCAGCGGGATGCCGTCACCGAGTTGTTCGCGGAGCTGCGTCACGGCCACCCCCTCATCCCGCCGCCGCTGGAGGTCCCAGGGTAATCCGGGACGCTAGCGTGTCGGAGTGGACACGATGCTGGCTCGGCTTCGTTCCGTGCTGAACCCGGACGTGGGCGGCCGGCTGGAGGAGTTCCAGGACGCCGTCGACGCGCTGGCCTGCACGCCATCCCTGCCCCGCACGGTCGCCGTGGTGGGCCTGGTGCCCGGAGCCGGCCGGAGCACCGTCGCCGCCGTCACCGCACTGGTCGCCGCCGCGTACTCGGACCGACGGGTGGTGGTGATCGACACCGTCACCCCGCCCACCGGGCCGAGGCCCGGACGCGGCGGGCTTCCCGCCGGCGACGACGTGGCCGCTCGCACCGTCACCGCTCTGCTCGGCGGTGACGTGCTTCAGGGCAGGCTCCCGGTGCTACTGGAGGACCCCCCGAGCGGATCGTCCGGCGGTGTGCCCCGCCGCCGGGTGGCCTCCGCGCTGACCCCGGACGCCGCGGTGCCGGTGCTGTCCCTGCCACCGGGGCCGGGCGGCTTCGCCCCGCAACTCCTGGAACGCGCGCTGGACCGATTGGCCTACCGGGCGGACCTGATCCTGGTCGACACCCCGGTCGGGCCGCGCGCGCCGGTGTTGCATGCCGTGCTCGACCTGGCGGATCACTACCTGCTGGTGGTCCGTGCGGACCAGGACCTGCACCGGCAGGATCGGGCGGGCCGGGAGTGGCTGACCACCGCGCCCGGTCGCCGGCGGAGCAGGACCGCGTCGCTGGTGACGGTGTCCCGAGGGTTGCGCGCGCCGAGGGAGGAGCCCGACCTGCCGATGACGGTGCTGCGGCGCGACGAGGCGCTGCGTCGCCGGCGCCCGGACCAGCTGTCCCGGGCCTCGATGGTGACGGGACTGCGGCTGGCGGTCACCGCGCTGACCGCGGAGCGGAGCGAGCAGTCGAGCAATCGGGCACCGTGAGCGACGCCGGAGCGAGGTAGAGCCGTCGCGCCGGATTCATCCCGGCCTCGTTCTCGCTGTCGCGGTATGTCTCCCTCGATGGGGACTTCTGCCCATGGGGTCCGGACGGAAAATCCTGTGGATAACCCTCCCGACCCCCTCTGTGAGTCTTACCGTCGACTCAGTCGCCCGCCGGGGCGTTCGGGTTGGACGGTCCAGCCCGACATGTGGGAGATGGGGTGGTCGGTGATGGGCCCGAAGTTCGCGGTACGCGACGATTCGGTCAACAAGCACGCGTCGAATCTGGATACGTCCGTGGCGGCGCTGAACGCTCAGGCCTCGGCCTTCACGCGGGCCATCGAGCCGCTGGAGGACCAGTGGCAGGGCACCGCCTTCGGGTCGTGGTCCGAGCTCACATCCGCCTGGAGTTCGGCGATGAAGGATCTCAACGCCGCGCTCGATTCAATCAGGGGCCGGGTCGGCAACGCCGGTCAGCTGTACGACCAGTTCGAGGCCCAGCAGACGCAGGCCCTGCAGAAGGCCAATGCGTCGGCCGACTGGGACGCCACCAAGTTTCGCGCCTGATGGCGCATAGCGAAGGGGAGCAACAGACATGAGCGGAACGGGAGTGTTCGCCTACAACGAGGCGACGGCCGAGACCTCGCATGGGGATCTGGGTTCGGTGATCTCCGGGCTGGAATCGTCGCTGACGGATCTCGGCGGGTTCGTCAACAGCGTGAAGTCCAACTGGGAGGGCGACGAGATGGATGAGTACTCCGGCATCCAGAACCAGTGGGACAGGGCGTCCGACACGGTGAAGGCGATCCTGCAGTCGGTGCGGGTGGCGCTCGGATCGACCACCTCGTCGGTCAAGGACATGCGTAGCCAGGTTCGGGGGGCGCTGGCCAAGCAGTAGCCGGCCAGCACGGCGTTCGGTGCCCGGGTTTCCGCAGTGGCGGGCCCGGGCATCGGCGCATATTGGGCGGCCTTCGGCAGGGCCGGCACTCGGCTCGGAGCCACCACCGACCTAGCGCGGCCGCTGCTGGTCGAGCCCTGATTTGGTGCGGAAATGTTCGCGCGGCGGACAAAGATGCACCCGATCCCGGGATGAGGCGTCGCCCGGATTCGGGATGAGGCGCTGCTCGCATCCAGGAACCATTCATGCGCCTCCGGCCGGACCTGTCACCGCGAACGTCCCGGCCACGTAGCGCCGGAGCATGGCCCGCGCCCGGTCGGGGTCCAGTCGCGCGCCCGGCAGGTAGCCCTGCACCACCAGGCCGTCCATCATCGCGATGTATTCCACCGACTGCTGTTCCGGATCGCTGACGGCCAGGGAGCCGTCCGCGGCACCTCGCCGCAGCAGCGCGGCGGCCAGGGCGTGCAGGTCCCGGTACACCCGGGACTGCCAGTCGGAGTAGTGCGGCTGATGCGCCGCGAGGGTCCAGAAGTCCAGCCACAGCTTCCAGTGCTGCACCGCGCGGTCGCCGGTCGCCAGCAGGCCGTCGGTGAGGACCAGCAGCCCGTCCCGCCCGGTGGGCGCGGCGGCCGCGGCCGACATCACCGGGGCGGAGTACTCGGCCATCTCCGCCTCCAGCACCCCGACCAGTACCTCGGCGATCCCCGAGAAGTGATAGGTGACGGTGCCTACGGCCACCCGCGCGGCACCCGCGATGTCGCGCACCGTGGTGGCGTGCAGGCCGCGCTCGCCGATCACGTCCCGGGCCGCCGCGATGATCATCTGGCGCCGGATCTCGGGGGGCTGGCGCCGTCGCGATCGCTGTGCGACTCGTTCCGCCATCGTCACCCCTCGCGCGGCCTTGCTTCCCGACCCGTCCACCGTCGGGTATTCTCGACAGGGAGTCTAATCGGACAACCGCCCGATTAGCATTTGTCGCACCTGAGGGCTGCCGATGTTCTTGCTGCGCAAGCCGATCCTGGCGCTGTCTGCCAGCACCGGCGTCCGGGACCTGCTCACCCGGGTCCCCGTCACCCGCTCCGTGGTGAACCGGTTCGTCGCGGGTGCCAGCATCGCCGACGCGGTGGGCGCCGTGACCCGGCTGCAGGGTGCCGGCCTGCAGGTCACGATGGATCACCTCGGCGAGGACTGCACGGATCGGGCGCAGGCCGATGCCACCGTCACCGCCTACTGCGACCTGATCGCCGCGCTGGACGCCGCCGGCCTGGCCGAGGGCGCCGAGGCGTCCATCAAGCTGTCCGCGGTCGGCGCGGCCCTGCCGGCGTCCGCGGACCTGCCGGGCGGCGCCGAGGCCTACGCCTTGGCCGGGGCCCGGTCGATCGTGCAGGCCGCGTACCGGGTCGGGGCCCGCGTCACCCTGGACATGGAGGATCACACCACCGTCGACGCCACGCTGCGCACCCTGGCCGCGCTGCGCGCGGAGCAGCCCGACGTCGGGGTCGCCATCCAGGCCATGCTGCGCCGCACCGGGTCAGACCTGAAGACCTTGGTGGGCAACGGATCCCGGGTCCGGCTGGTCAAGGGCGCGTACAACGAGCCTGCCGCCGTCGCCCACACGGACCCGGCCGAGGTGGACCTGGCATACGTGCGCGGCCTGAAGACCCTGATGGCCGGTGACGGGTATCCCATGGTGGGCTCGCACGACCCACGATTGATCTCCATCGCCCAGGAACTGGCGGCTGCCGCCGGGCGCGGACCGTCCGACTACGAGCACCAGATGCTCTACGGCATCCGCCCCGACGAACAGCGGCGGCTGGTCGCCGCCGGCAGGACCGTCCGGATCTACGTGCCGTACGGCTCCGACTGGTACGGGTACTTCACCCGCCGGTTGGCGGAGCGCCCCGCCAACCTGCTGTTCTTCCTGCGCTCGATGGCCAGCAAGGGATGACCGGCCAGCGCCCAGGGCACCCTGGAGTCAGCAGCCCAGCCACCACAACCGCATAGCAACCGACCACGTAGCAACTCGTGAAGGAGAAGCCGATATGGACGCCGTCACCGCCCCTCCCGCCCCGGTCAACGAGCCGGTCCTGACCTACGCCCCGGGGACCCCCGAGCGGGACGACCTGGTCGCCGCGCTGGCCGAGTTCCGTGACAAGCGCGAGTTGCCGGCGGTGATCGGCGGTGCGCGCCGGATGCCGTCCGGGCCCGCCTTCGACGTGGTCGCCCCGCACGATCACCACCGGGTGCTGGGGGTGTCCGCGCACGCCGACCAGTCCGACGCGCGCGCCGCCATCGACGCCGCGCTGGCCGCGGCCCCTGCCTGGCGGGACCTCGCCTTCGACGACCGGGCCGCGATCCTGCTGCGCGCCGCCGACCTGCTGACGGGGCCGTGGCGCGCCCGGATGAACGCCGCCACCATGCTGGGCCAGTCCAAGACGGTGCAGCAGGCCGAGATCGACTCGGCCTGCGAGCTGGCCGACTTCTGGCGCTTCAACGTGCACTTCGCCCGGCAGGTGCTGGCCGAGCAGCCGATCGCGAACTCCCGAGGCGTGTGGAACCGCACCGACCACCGGCCGCTGGAGGGCTTCGTCTACGCCGTCACCCCGTTCAACTTCACCGCCATCGCCGGCAACCTGCCGACCGCGCCCGCGCTGATGGGCAACGTGGTGCTGTGGAAGCCGTCACCGACCCAGCAGTTGGCCGCCTCCCTGACCATGGACCTGCTGCGCGAGGCCGGCCTGCCGGACGGCGTGATCAACATGCTGCCCGGTCGCGGGCCGGAGATCTCCGAGGTCGCGCTAGCCGACCCCGCGCTGGCCGGCATCCACTTCACCGGGTCGACCGCCACCTTCCAGAAGCTCTGGGGCACGGTCGGTTCCAACATCGCCTCGTACCGGTCGTACCCGCGGATCGTCGGCGAGACCGGCGGCAAGGACTTCGTCGTCGCGCACCCCTCGGCCGACGTGGACGTGCTGCGAGTAGCGCTGGTGCGGGGCGCGTTCGAGTACTCCGGGCAGAAGTGCTCGGCGGCGTCCCGGGCGTACGTGCCCTCGTCGCTGTGGCCGTCGCTGCGGGACGCGCTGGTGGCGGAGATCGAGGCGCTTCCGGTCGGCGACGTGGAGGACTTCGCGAACTTCACCTCGGCGGTGATCGACGATCGGGCGTTCGCCAAGCTGCGCGCGGCCATCGACCGGGCACACGCCACCGACGGCATCGAGGTGCTGGCCGGCGGGACCTACGACGACTCGGTCGGCTACTTCGTGCGGCCGACCCTGATCACCGGCACCGACCCGGCCGACGAGGCGTTCTGCACCGAATACTTCGGGCCGCTGCTGGCGGTGCACATCTACGACGACTCCGCCGCTGACGGGTTCTCCAACGTGCTGCGGGCCGTCGACACCGCCTCGCCGTATGCGCTCACCGGGTCGATCATCTCGGGCGACCGGGCGGCCGCCGCCCAGGCGTCCGAGGCGCTGCGGTTCACCGCCGGCAACTTCTATATCAACGACAAGCCCACCGGAGCCGTCGTCGGGCAGCAACCCTTCGGCGGGGCCCGGGCGTCGGGGACCAACGACAAGGCCGGCTCGATGGCGAACCTGATGCGCTGGAGCAGCCCGCGGTCGATCAAGGAGACGTTCGTGCCGCCGACCTCGTCGGGGTACCCGCACCAGGGCTGAACAGGGGCTGCTGGTCCGGCCGTGCGGCCCCGTCACGTCACGTCGGGCTCGACTGGTTGATCGAGCACCTGTCTTTGTGACCGAGCACCTCGGATGTTGGGTGCTCGGTTGCAAAAGGTGGTGCTCGATCACGGGATGGCGCCACGAAGGTGGTGCTCGATCACGGGATGGCGCCACGAAGGTGGTGCTCGATCACGGGGTGGCGTCACGTCGGGCTCGACTGGTTGATCGAGCACCTGTCTTTGTGACCGAGCACCT
>JBIQML010000243.1:0-6861 GCA_044463405.1 Nakamurella lactea
CAGCGGATCTTCGTCTCGCAGAAGCGCAAGCTGATCGAGCTCACCAACGAGTTCGCGGTCTTCGGCGCGGACGGCACGCAGATCGGGGCGGTGGTGGAGACCAACCAGAGCGGGCTGAAGAAGGCCGCCCGGTTCCTCACCAGCCTGGATCAGTACATGACGCACACCGTCGAGGTTCGGGACAGCTTCGCCCGGCCGATGCTGGTGCTGACCCGCCCGGCCAAGGTGTTCAAGTCGACCATGGTGGTCGCGCGCCCGGATGGGTCGGAGATCGGGCGGCTGGTGCAGCGAAACGTCTTCGGCAAGATCCGGTTCGGCATGGAGTCCGGCGGCACCGAGATCGGCTCGCTGAACGCGGAGAACTGGCGGGCCTGGAACTTCGCCATCCTGGATCACACGGGGACCGAGGTGGCCCGCATCACCAAGACCTGGGAGGGCCTGCTGACCACCGCGTTCACCACGGCCGACAACTACCTGGTGGACATCCATGTGCCGCTGTCCGACCCGTTGCACTCGCTGGTGGTGGGCGCCGCGCTGACGGTCGACACGGCCCTCAAGCAGGACTCCCGCGGCTGGGGCTGACGGTCCCGGACGCGGTCACCTCGATCTGCCGCATCCAGCTGGGCGCCGAGCGATCGGAGGCCAGCGGCGCGGCGTCCGGTTCGGCCGCGATCCGGATGCCCGATACCCCCTCGCGGACGCGGCCGGGCCTGGGATGCCCGGATACCTCGACGAATCTCAGCGTCGTCCGGCCAAGCCGGTAGACCCGCTCTCGGCGTTCGACCGGGCTCGACGCGTCGGTATCGGCGGGGCGGGCGGAAAGTCCCGAGGCCGGCGCGGCCGCGTGCGGGCGCATCCCGAGGGCTCCCTCGAGCAGGGCGCGAACCGGGTCGAGATCGGCCGTGGCGACCGTCACCTCGCTGATGCGCGTGGCACCGTTGGGATGGTCCACCACCCGATAGCCGCTCGATCCCGGGCCGCCGTCGGACCATTCGATGAAGAACGGCCACCAGCCGCCGTACTGATCGCCGTGCGGGATCGCCAGCCGCCACGCCGCGGCCGCCGTGGCTGAGCGCCGGCTCATCGACACCGGCCCGCGGACGTCCATGCCCACCGCGGCCGCACGTTCGATGACGTGCTCGACGGGGAACCCGCGCAGCGCGAAGGCGACGAGGCCCTCGTCACCGGCCGCCAACCTGTCGACCAGCGTGCCGCGTCCCGCGGCGCGGGCGGCATCCGGATCGGCGACACCGATCAACTCCAGGTACTCGGACTCGAATCTGACCAGTCGATTCTCGGTACCGAATCCAGGATGCGATCCTCCACCGCTGCTCCGAAATCCGCTGGAGCACAACAGGCTCTCGGCGGTGTCCAGATCCCGAACGCCGATCACCACGTGATCCAGCCTGGGGGCTGGCGCCGTCATCGCGGCTCCGGGATGAATCGGTCGGGGCGGAACGTCGCCGGCACGCTATTCGACGCGCCGGCGACGATGTCGGCGACCATCTTGCCCGAGTACGGTCCGAGGGTGAGTCCGCTGGGCCCGAGACCGGTGGCCAGGTACAGGTTGTCGATGCCGGCGACCGGACCGAGCACCGGCATGCCGTCGCTGCTGGCAGGTCGCAGACCCACCCTCGTCTCGATCACTCGCGCGTCCCGGAGTGCCGGCAGGATCGCCAACGCTCCGTTGACGAGCCACTGGGCGCCGCCCACCGTCGCCACCGGATCGAATCCCGTCCCCGTTTCGCGGGTGGCACCGAACACCAGCCGATCGGCCGGGAAGGAGATCAGGTAGTTGTGCTGCGGAGCGCCGACGATCGGCCGTCCCTCCGTGCCGGGCAGCGACACGTGCAGGATCTGGCCCCGTTGCGGGACGATCCAGTCTCCTGGCAGGCCGATCTCGGAGAGCATCCGGCCGGTCCAGGCGCCGGCCGCCAGCACGATCGTGTCGGCATCGAGGCGCCTGCCGTCCAGGTGCAGCGTGACCCGATCGCGGTCGCGGCGGATGACGGCGGCCCCTCCAACCGTGCGGCCACCCAGCGTCCGGAAGGCGTTCAGCAGCGCGTCGCGGAATTGGCGGCCGTCCACCCTGCCCACCCGGTCCAGCCAGACGGCCGATTCGGCCCGAAGACCGGGCCACAGCCGTGCGATGTCGGCGCGTCCGACGATCTGGGGGGTTCCCAGGGCGTCCGCGCCGAAGAGGTCGGTGATCCGTTGGGCGTGGGCGTGAACCGCGTCCAGATCGTCGTCACCGGCCAGCAGTTGTCCGACGCGCGACCAGCCATGCTGGTGCTCACCGAGGTCGATCAGGGCATCGACCAGGCCGGAGTAGTACGCGGCGGACCGTGCACCGAATGCGTCCCAGTCCTGGCCACGAGACCGGGAGCCCAGCGCGGAGATGATACCGGCACCGGCATCCGTCGCGCGGCCTGATAGGGGCTCGTCCACCAGCAGCGCGGTCCGCCCGGCGGCCGCCAGGTGGTAGGCGCAGCTGGCGCCGACGATTCCGCCGCCGACGATCACATCGACCATCTGTCAACCCTTCTGGACGAATCTCACCGGTCCGGCCGGCTGCCGCGGTCATCCGGACTCTTCCGGCGGGCGGTGAAGCTGCCGATGGCTTGTGCCGGGGCCCCGGAGGAGTACACCTGCGCGTGGCGTCGTTCAGCGATCTCGAAGGCGGTGGCGAAGCTCGGATCCTCCAGTTCGCAGAGCGCCAGCTTGGTCTCGGCGTAGGTCGCCGGTGGAAGGTCCGCCATCCGGCGGGCGGTCCGCACCGCCGCGTCGCGCACCTCATCCTCGGGTACCAGTTCGTCGACCAGGCCGATGCGGTAGGCTTCCTCGCCGTCGATCATCCTCGCGCCCAGCGCCAGCGACCGCATCCTGGTGTTGCCGACCGCCCTGGACAGCAGCCAACTGCCGGTCACGCTGGCCTGGCCGCTGCGAAGCTCGGGCTGGCCGATCCGTGCACCGGGGTGGGTGACGCGGTGGTCGGCGCACAGGGCGAATTGCAGCCCGGAGCCGGCAGCAACGCCGTTGATGGCGGCCACCACCGGTTTGGGGCACCGGCGCAACACGTTGTAGAAGTCCCAGAACCCGCGCACCCATCCGGCGGCCGCTTCGGGGGTGTAGTCGCGCACCTCGTCCAGGTCCTGCCCGGAGCAGAACGCGGTGCCGGCGCCGGTGACCACCACGGCGGCGCACGTCGAGCGGGGCGCGTCGGCCAGCGCGGTGATCTGCTCCGCCAGGTCCACGCGCATGGCGCCGGTCCAGGCGTTGAGCTTGCGCGGGTTGTCGATCGTGACGACTCCGATTCCGGAGTCGGTGATCTCGGGTTCTGCCACGTGTTCCTCCCTCGTGCCGCTACGCCGCTTCCCTGCGTCGCGCCTATGGCGTCCGCGTGCGGGCCAGCCGGTCCCAACAACCCTGGGTGCCGGTGGGCAGCCGGCCCTTGACGATGCGCTGCGACGGCGTGCGTGGAAACTCCCGTACCCAGCTGACGTACCGGGGGACCTGGTGGCGCGCCAGCCGCTCGACGCACCAGGCGACCAACTCCGCCTCGGTGATCTGCTGCCCGACCTCGCGTTGGACGAACAGCTTGATGTCCTGCTCGCCGAGGTCACCGGGCACACCGACCACCGCGCAGTCGGTGACGGCCGGGTGCGCCGCGATGACGGTCTCGATCTCCCAGGCCGAGACGTTCTCGCCGCCCACCCGCAGGCTGTCGGCGAGCCTGCCGACGAAGTACAGAAACCCGTCGGGGTCCGCCCTGGCGGCATCACCCGTGTACAGCCAGCCGTCCCCCGGCAGCAGCCGTGCCGTCGCCTCGGGCTCGTCCAGGTAGCCGGAGGTCATCAGCCCCGGATCGTCCGTCCTGATGCGGATCTCGCCGGCTGCGCCGGACGGGACCTGCCGGTGGTCGCCGTCCACCAGTTGGACGTTCATTCCGGGCAGCGGTCGGCCCATCGAACCCACCCTGCCGTCCGGGTTCGCGGTGCTCAGGCTGGACGCCTCGGTCATTCCGTACACCTCGCACAGCTGCACGCCGAAGCGTGCCTCGAAGGCCCGCCAGGTCTCCTGAGTGGCGCCCGCGCCCCAGGCGATGCGCACCCGGTGGCGACGATCGGACGACCTCGGTGGTTGTCGCAGCAGGATCTGCAGCACCCCGCCCAGATAGTGGACGTGGGTGGCACCACAGGCCCTGGCGTCGTTCCAGAACGTCGATGCGCTGAAGCGGGACATGATCGTCAATGCGACGGGCCGCGTCACGGCGAGCATCAGCATCTGATACCCGCCGATGTGGTACATCGGCTCCCAGACCAGCATCCGATCGCCGGGTCGGGTGTGCAGCGCGGCGTGAACCCCGTCGGCGCATCCCCGGGCCATCCGATCGGTCACCAGCACGCCCTTCGGCGGGCCCGTCGTCCCCGAGGTGAAGCTCAAGCAGACCAGGTCCGCCGTCGATCCCTGGTGCGCCGGTGGCGGTAGATCGTTTGCGGATGCGGAGGAGCCGAACATCGCCGGGCCGCCGGGCCGTCGCCACAGCATCGGCCCCCGCCACTGCGCGTCCACGGTCGCCGCCTCGATCGGCTCTCGCACGGATTCGTCCGCGACGAGCAACTCCGGTCGCGATCGGGCGAGCACGTGTCGCAGGCCGATTCCCTTGGCCCGCATGTTGATCGGAACGTAGACGGCGCCGGCTCGCAGCAGCGCGAAGATCAGGTGCACGTGCTCGGTGCAGTTCGGCAGCATCACCGCGACCCGGCTGCCCGCACGGAGCCCACGAGCTGCCAGGTAACCGGCGACCCGCTCCGCAGCAACGACGAGGTCCGCGAGCGTCGTCGGTGCCCCGTCCATCGTGCAGAACTCCCGCTGCGGCGCCTGCTCGGCGGACCGCTGCAACGTCCTCCAGATCGTGTCGTCACCGCTCATGGTCTGCCAGGTTCGGCATGGTCAGAACACGAACCCCTCCGCGGCGACCTCGCCCGCGGCGAAACGGTCGGGACGGAGGCGGGACAGGTCCATTCCCGGCCCCCCGTCCAGCAGCCAACGGGCCAGCTCTCGTCCGATGATCGGCGACTGCATGAAGCCGTGACCGGAGAAGCCGACGGCCAGCCACAGGCCCGGAACGTCGTCCACGGGACCCACCAGGGCGTGGTCGTCCGGCGTCATCTCACGCAGACCGGCCCATCCGCGGAGCACCGTGGCCTCGGACAGCGCCGGGATGCGGTGGGTGGCCGCGGCGATGAGCCGATCCAGCCGGGACTCGTCGACGGATTCCACAAGGCTGGGTTCGCGGTCCCGATCGGTGCCACCGAGGACGCCGCCGGACCGCTCGGGATGCAGGTAGGCACCGGAATCCAGGTCGACCGTCAGCGGAAGGTCGGCGGACATCCAGTCCAGGGCGGCGATGGCGAACGCCTGGCGAGGTGTCGGCCGCACCGGCAGGTCGATTCCGACCATGTCTCCGACCTGCGCCGCCCAGGGTCCTGCCGCGTTGATGGCGATCTCCGCGGCGACGTGATCGCCGTCCGCAGTGCGCAACTGCCGGACCGCACCGTGTTCGTCGCGCTCGACACCGACGACCTCGGTGCGTTGCCGGATCGTGACGCCCAACCGGCGTGCCCCTCGGGCGAACGCCTGGGCCAGGTCGGCGGGTGAACCCGATCCGTCCGTCCGGCACCAGGTTCCGCCCACCAGGTCGTCGGTGCGCACGTGGGGATGAAGGTCCGCGATCTGCGCCGGATCGACCAGCTCCGCCGGAATGCCGAGCCGTCGCTGCAGATCGACGCCGGCCGCAGCCCTTTCCAGGGTCCGGTCGGAGGTCGTCACGAACAGGTATCCGTGCTGGCGAAAATCGAACGGCTCGCCCACCAGGTCGCCGAAGTGCTCGAAATAGTGCACCGCGTCGCGGGAGATGGTGGCGTTCACCTCGGAGGAGAACTGTTGGCGGATGCCGCCGGTCGCCTTGGCGGTGGCGCCCTCGCCGAGCAGTCCTCGTTCCAGGACGGTGACGTCGGAATGGCCGGCCGCGGCCAGGTGGTAGGCGATGGAGAGCCCGACGACCCCGCCGCCGACTATGACGACCGGGCCCCCGCGGAACGATGCCGGTTGGACCATCACAGGTATCCGGTGAAGGAACGGCGACGCATCCCGGCCTCGCCCCATCCGACCATCGTCGTCAGGTCGTACACCGGGCGGCCGGTGGCGTCCGCGATGTCCGCCGCGTACGGCGGCATGTTCGTGCACTCCAGCACGAAGGCGCCGATCTCCGGGTGCTCGTCGATCATGCGACGGGCGACGGACACGTGTTCGGAGCGGGCTCGCTCGACATCCAGGTCGGGCGCATCCTCGAGAATGTGCTCGGTGAAGTGCCCGCCGCCGGTTTCCAGTCCGGCGATCACGACCGGCCCGGTCGGGTCGATCCGGGCCGCCCGCAGGTGCGCCGGGGTCAGCGACGAGCTCTCCACCGTCATGATCCCGACGGACTGCCCGGCGGGCAGCATGCGCAGCACCCACGGAACCTGAAGCAGGCTTGAGCTGAGCAACGGGATGTCCAACTGTGCCTGCATCTCGTCCTGGAACAGCACCAGGAAGCCGCAGCCGGTGGTGATGACGCCGACGCCGGCCCGTTGCAAGTCCCGCGCGGCATCGAGGAACGGCGCCATGAACTCGGAGCGATTCAGATGGCGCACGATGCGGTCCGGGGTCGCGCCCTCCACCACGCGGAACAGCACGGGGAAGGGCCAGGTGTATGCGTTGCCCACATCTCCGGGGATTCGCGGGAACCTGGACTGCAGCACCAGGATCCCGACGGGCACGCCGTAGGTGTTCTTGCCGCCGACCGCGTGACTGCCGTCG
>JBIQML010000244.1:0-6835 GCA_044463405.1 Nakamurella lactea
CGCCCCCGCTCACACCCCGACGGGACTCTTCGGCCGGGGCGGTCCTCGCCCGGTCGGAGCGGGTCGGGAGGTGACATACGCGGTTGAACAACCGAAACCGAAAAACCAACCCCTCCGGGTCATCAAAATGCCATATGGCGCAGATGCCCCGCAAGTCGGGCCGCCGGCCCGGCGGCGCGTCGCTTGACCGGCGGAGGGCGGGGCGGCACTGTCGACGGCATGACCGGGACGGCGGCGGGCGGTGGACGCCGCTTCGGGGCTCCGGCGGATTCCGGTCCCCGGCCGGGGGCGGTACCCGGTCCTGCTGGGACGTCCGGGCTACCATCGGCGCTCGCCGACGTGCTGGATCAGTATCGGCGACACCTGACGGCCGAACGGGGGCTCGCCGAGCACACCGTCACCGCCTATGCCGGTGACGTCGCGTCGCTGCTGGACCACCTGCAGCGCTACGGCGGCCGGGGACTGGATGCCCTGACCCTTCCGGTGCTGCGCAGCTGGCTGGCCCGGCTGCGGTCCTCGGGCGCGGCGCGGTCATCGCTGGCGCGGCGGGCCGCTGCGGCACGGTCGTTCACGGCGTGGTGCGTGCGGACCGCTCGTCTCGACAGCGACCCGGCCGCCCGGCTGGCCGTCCCGCGCGCGCAGCGGCACCTTCCGCAGGTCCTTCGCGCCGATCAGGCGGTCGCGATGCTCGATCCCTCGCCGCCCGGCGTCCGTCCGGTGGGTTCCGAGGCAAGCCCGGACGCGCGGGACGCCGCCGATCCCGCCGATGTGGCGATGGTGCTCCGTGACCAGGCCATGCTGGAGCTGCTGTACGCCGCGGCGTTGCGGGTGTCCGAGCTGACCGCGCTGGACGTCGCCGACGTCGATCACTCCCGCCGGGTGCTGCGGGTGCTGGGCAAGGGCGCCAAGGAGCGCACCGTCCCGTACGGGATCCCCGCGGCGGCAGCCCTGCAGCGTTGGCTGCAGACCGGCCGACCGGCGCTGGGCACACCGGAGTCCGGGCCGGCGATGTTCCTGGGCCGTCGCGGCAAGCGCATCGACCCGCGGGCGGTGCGCACCGTGGTGCATCGCCGCACGGCCGGCGTGGACGGCGCCCCGGACCTTGCGCCGCACGGGCTGCGGCACAGCGCCGCCACGCACCTGCTGGAGGGCGGAGCCGACCTGCGCACCGTGCAGGAGATGCTCGGCCACGCCAGCCTGGCAACCACCCAGATCTACACCCACGTCTCCGCCGAGAGGCTGCGGGCGGTGTACCGGCAGGCGCACCCCCGGGCCTGATGCCGTTCGGGCCTGGCGCGGGCGCGGTACCGGCGCCGTCGGGACCGCGGTCTGGACGCCGTCGAAAACATCATCGGGACGTCGTCGGACTGTCATCCGGACGGCGGGCGAATGGCCGAACGGCGGGACACGACGCAACCTGGTTCCTACACTGTGCGTCATCGCGTCAGGCATGTCGTCGAATCGAGGGACGGTGATCCGGATGCGGACGGTGACGGGACGCCGTGGCCGCGCGCGCATCGGCGCCGCGGCCCTGGCCGGCGGCGTGGCGCTGATGCTGGCCGTGGCCGGCTGCGTGTCCGCACCGTCGGCCACCGACGCGGACACTGCAGGATCGGCCGCCTCCGGGGCGGAGGACTCGGGACCGACCGGGGGCGTCGACCCGGCGCGGATCACCTACCTGACCTCGCCGCCCGCTCCCGCGTCCGGCGTGGCCGCCGGCTCGTCCGGCGCCGGCGACGCGGCCGGCGCCGGCGACGCGGCCGGAGCGGGCAGCAGCACCGCCGATCACGCCTGGGGCGACGCCGGATCGGCGGACGGCACGGCCGGCGCCGTGTCCTCGGAATCGACAGCGTCCTCGGTGTCCTCGGTGTCCTCGGTGTCCTCAGTGTCCTCAGTGTCCTCAGTGTCCTCAGAGCGGTCGGCGCCCTCGGAGCCGTCCGGATCGTCTGAGCCGTCGACACCGTCGACACCGTCGACACCGTCGACGTCCCCGGCATCGCAGACGCCGAAGCCGCCGGCCGGAACGTCCTTCACCGGCGTGAACTCCCAGGTGTCCACCACTTACGGCGCGCCGGTCAGCCTGAACTTCGGCCTGGTCAGCGGACACCGGGCCGTGCCGGGCGCCAGCGCGAGCGTCAGCTACGCCGACCACACGGCGACCGTGCGCCTGGACGGCAAGGGCCGCGGCAGCGCGCAGCTGTCCGGATTGCCGATCGGGACCACCGCGGTGCACCTGCGGTACGCCGGTGATGCCCGTCACCGTCCCACCAGTACGGAGGTGACGGTGTCCGTGGCACGCCGCCACACCGACATCCAGAGCCTGGTGGTCGCAGGCTCCTCGGTCACCGTCAACCAGACCGTCTCGGTCGACGTCGGCGACGACATCACGATCGGCTTCGACGTGGTCAGCGGCGGCCAACCGGTGGCGCATCAGAAGGGAACGATGGCCTACGACAGCACCGAGAAAACGGTCTCGCTGGACGCCGATGGTCACGCGTCGTTCACGCTGAGCGGGCTGCCGGCGGGCCAGCACCAGGTGATCGTCCGGTACGCCGGGGACAAGACCCGCGAGGGTGCCGGAGCGCCGTTCACGGTCTCGGTGATCGACCCGAAGGCTCAGCAGTCCGACGGTGACGCGAACGACGGTGACGCGAAAGATCAGGGCTCCCAGCAGGATCCGGACAATCCCTGCCCGGCCTTCGCCCGCGCCTGCGTCGACCTGTCGAACAACACCACCTGGTTGCAGTCCGGTGGCCAGATCGTCTACGGCCCGGTGCCGATGCTGAGCGGACGGCCCGGCTACCGGACCCCGTCCGGCACCTTCCAGGTCTATTGGAAGGACAAGGATCACCTCTCGACGATCTTCGACGACGCGCCGATGCCCAATTCCATCTTCTTCGTCGGCGGCGTGGCCTTCCACGAGGGCAGCCTGTCGGTGACCTCGCACGGTTGCATCCACCTGTCCTGGGAGGCCTCCGAGCAGTACTGGGACTTCCTCAACAACGGCGACACGGTCTACGTGTTCGGGTACGCCCCGTACTGAGCGCCGCAGTCCCGGCGTTCCGGCCGGTGCGGGCGGGTTGGATCCGGCGCCCGTCAGTGCGAGCCCCATGGCAGCAGACGCACCCGCCAGGGGCGCAGCAGGCTCATCGGATCCAGGTAGCTGCCGTCCGGCAGACGCGCGCCCCAGTGCAGGCAGTCCGCAGGCGCGCATGACTGGTGCCCGGCGTCGAGCGTGCCGATGACCTGCCCGGCCTGGACGTGATCGCCGGCCGCCACGGACGCGGTGACCGGCTCGTAGGTGGTCCGCAGGCCGCCGGGGTGCTGGATGGACACCACCCCGCGGCCGGCCAGCATCCCGGCGTACACCACCGTGCCGGTGTCCGCGGCCCGGACCGGGGTTCCGGCCGGCGCCGCCAGGTCGACTCCGCGATGTCCGGTGCCGTACTTCGTCGCCGGCGGGCGGAACGGTGTCAGGACCTGCGGTGGGGGCGGCACCGGCAGCAGGAATCGCTCGGACGGCGAGCCGGGCGGGGCCGTTGCCGGGAGTTCGCCGAGGGCACTGCGGGTCGTGTCGGACGGGCCCGCCACGGAGGCGCCATTCCTGGCGGGCGCCGACGGGTCCGGCGCTCCGGCGGTCAGGGCCATGGCCGCGACCAGCACGAACGCTCCGACGATTCGCATATCCACCAGGCTGGTCGACGCGTGGGGCCCGTTCGATGCGGTGGTGATCGATGTGGATGAAAATCGGACAGGGGGATGGCGCGATCGATCCCGATGGTCGATGCCTGCAGCCAACGGGCCCAGCACTTGTGTCTTGTCCGTCCTGCGGGCGCCGCGATCGACTCGCCCGGCGCCGTGGTGCCGCGTCGGGCGAGTCGCTGGTGTCAGCGCGTGACCTTGGCGGTGGCCTTGGATGTCCGGGTGACGGTGGCGTATCCGGTCTTCTTGCCGGTGACCTTGACGGTGATGGCCTTGCCGGCCTGGGCCTTGGTCAGCTTGAAGGTCGCCTTGGTGGCCTTGGCGATGGCCTTGCCGGCGGCGTACCAGTGGTAACTGAACTTCGTGCCGGAGGTCCAGGTTCCGTGCCTGGCGGTGAGGGTGTTCCCGACCGCCTTGGTGCCCGTAAGGGTGGGCTTCGCCGCCGTGAGCACCTTGGCGGTGGCCTTGGAGACCCGGGTGACGGTGGCGTATCCGGTCTTCTTGCCGGTGACCTTGACGGTGATGGCCTTGCCGGCCTGGGCCTTGGTCAGCTTGAAGGTCGCCTTGGTGGCCTTGGCGATGGCCTTGCCGGCGGCGTACCAGTGGTAACTGAACTTCGTGCCGGAGGTCCAGGTTCCGTGCCTGGCGGTGAGGGTGTTCCCGACCGCCTTCGTCCCGGTAATGGCCGGAGTCGACGACGTGAGGAAGTACCCGACTCGCAAGGTATACCGCTTGCCCCACATCGGCGAGTCACTGTAGGAGGTCACCTCGACGAATGATCGGCCCGCCGGGACGGTGACGTTGACACTCTTCCCGCCTCGCGAGGCCGGAATGTCCGAGCTCCATATGGTCGAACCCGCGGAGTTCAGGACTGTCAGTTCGTAGCCGTCATCCGACCCCGATACCCGGGGTGCCGACAGTGCCACATTGACCTTCGCCCGCCGGGCGGTATCGAAGGCGTAGTAATCGTCGTCTTCCCAGTAGGTGCAGCAGTGTTCGTCTTCGAAGGTGGTGGCGGTGCCGGAAATCGTCCTTCCGAGGGGAAGTGTGTCGGCCGATGCGATTGATCCGTTGGGCTCGGTTTCGACGAGGCCCGGGGTGAAGTCGGCGCGGAGCTTGTATGTCTTGCCCCAGGTGTCGTCGGTGGAGTAGCCCACGATCTCGATGAAGGAGCGGCCCTTGGGAAGGTACAGCGCCTGTTTCGACAGCCAAGATCCGTTGGATTCGGTGACGTCGAGGTCGTATTCGGTGACTTCCTGGCTGCTTGCGTCCAGGACGTAGACGTCGTAGGCGTCGCCATCGCCGTAGATGGTGGGGAAGGTGAGGGTCAATTTGATCCGTCCGTTGGACGGCAGGTCGATGGCGTAGTAGTCGTCGTCTTCCCAGTAGGTGCAGCAGTGTTCGTCTTCGAAGGTGGTGGCGGTGCCGGAAATCGTCCTTCCGAGGGGAAGTGTGTCGGCCGATGCGATTGATCCGTTGGGCTCGGTTTCGACGAGGCCCGGGGTGAAGTCGGCGCGGAGCTTGTATGTCTTGCCCCAGGTGTCGTCGGTGGAGTAGCCCACGATCTCGATGAAGGAGCGGCCCTTGGGAAGGTACAGCGCCTGTTTCGACAGCCAAGATCCGTTGGATTCGGTGACGTCGAGGTCGTATTCGGTGACTTCCTGGCTGCTTGCGTCCAGGACGTAGACGTCGTAGGCGTCGCCATCGCCGTAGATGGTGGGGAAGGTGAGGGTCAATTTGATCCGTCCGTTGGACGGCAGGTCGATGGCGTAGTAGTCGTCGTCTTCCCAGTAGGTGCAGCAGTGTTCAACCTGCTTCGTGGAAGTGGTGCCCTGGATCACCGTCCCCAGTGGCAGCGACGTGGCAGTGGACGTGTTGCCATTGGGTTCCGCCTCGAGCAGCGCCGCCGCGTGCGCGGGCGCCGTGACGACAACGGTCGCGCCAGCGACGAGAGCGAGCACCGCGACCATCTTGATGATCGTGGTTCCGACGGTGTGCCCGAGGGAGGTGAGAGTTCCGGTAGTTCTCATCGAGGTCCTTTCGTGGGCCCCGACCCGGCGGTAACGCTATGTCACTGCGCTGGCCAAGTCCGCATAATCATCGGCGTGTCGCGCGGGCATACGGGCGTGTTTCACCCACATGGGTGACTAGATCGGCGTTCGGCGGGCGCGCAGCGCGCCTCCAGGGCGGGACGGCGCTCTCTTCGACGCGACCCACGCGCCGGCCCGGGCAAACGTCCGCGACGCAAGTTCGACCCAGTCCGGAGCGTCGCGTATGCTGCACCTGCGGCCCGTGCTGGCACGGGTCGACTTCGCACGCCCTGGAACCGGACCTAGCCAGGCGCCCGACACGGCGCACGGCCCCACCGGTCGGAACGTCCCGAGGTCCCGTCACCCCCGCTATCGCGGTAGGGGCTGCCGGGTGGGACGCGCCGAGGACGTCAGGGCCTCCGGTCACCGACCGGCGGCGACAACCGAAACCGCGCCGGCGGCAGCATCGCTCGGCGGGTCACCGGTGGCGGCACGGCGCATCGCGCCAGCCCGGCCCGGCCCGGCCCTGGCCCGCGCAGCGACGATGCCTCGCGGCGCCCGTACGAAAGGACGAGCCGAAACCCATGGCCGTCGTCACCATGCGCCAGATGCTCGATGCTGGCGTCCACTTCGGGCACCAGACCCGACGGTGGAACCCCAAGATGAAGCGCTTCATCCTCACCGAGCGCAACGGCATCTACATCATCGACCTGCAGCAGACGCTCTCGTACATCGATCGCGCCTTCGAGTTCGTCAAGGAGACCGTCGCGCACGGCGGCACCATCCTGTTCGTGGGTACCAAGCGGCAGGCCCAGGAGGCCATCGCCGGCGAGGCCACCCGGGTGAACATGCCGTACGTCAACCAGCGCTGGCTGGGCGGCATGCTCACCAACTTCGCCACCGTGCACAAGCGCCTGCAGCGGCTGAAGGACCTGGAGGCCATGGAGGCCTCGGGTGAGTTCGCCGGCCGCACCAAGAAGGAGGTGCTGCTGCTGACCCGGGAGAAGGACAAGCTCGCCAAGTCTCTCGGCGGCATCCGGGACATGGCCAAGGTGCCCAGCGCGATCTGGGTGGTGGACACCAAGAAGGAGCACATCGCCGTC
>JBIQML010000245.1:0-6815 GCA_044463405.1 Nakamurella lactea
TACTGCAGTTCGGCGGCCGCTCCCAAGGTGCGCGCCGGACTCGGATCGGTGGCAACCGTGGTGGACGCCGGAAGTCCGATCCGGATGCGCTCGGTCAGCACCGATCTGCATCACCGCGGCATCCGCACGCTGCTGGTGGAGGGCGGTGGGGCGGTGCACACGCAGTTCCTGTCCGACGATCTCGCCGACGAGTTGCACCTGGTGATGGCGCCGGTGTTCGTCGGCGATTCCCGGGCACGTCGCTTCGTCGACGACGGACGATTCCCCTGGCATCCGGACCGGCGGGCCACCCTCGCGAACGTGCAGCAGATCGGTGACGTGGTGCTGCTGCGCTACGCGCTGTCCGATCGGTTCCGCGGCGACCTGTTCGATCCGCAGTCCCCGATGCGAAACACGGCCGGTGTGCGGTGAACCCGGCGCCGGTGGCAGTGGATCCGCGATGGCTCGCGCTACGCGCGCCCGCGGATGTGCGGGCCCGCTCGGACGGTGCAGCCGGGCTGGTCGACCAGCTGCGCCGCCAGTTGAGCCGCACCGCACGCCGCCCCATCGCGCTGATCGATGTCGGGGCGGGCACCGGCTCCGGGGCGGCCTGGCTGCGGCCCCGGCTGCCGGTGCGGCAGGACTGGCGACTGCTCGACGTCGATGCGGGGCTGCTGTCGCTGGCCGGTCCGGTCCGGGCGGGGTGGGCGCGCCCGGTGGTGGCCGACCTGGACGGCCTGCCCGCCGTGCTCGCCGACGAGCCCGTCGACGTGCTGACCTGCCAGGCCCTGCTGGACCTGCTCACCGCCGAGCAGGTCCGAACCATGCTGGCCGCCGCGATGGACGCCGGAGCCTGCGTGCTGCTGGCGTTGTCGGTCACCGGACGGGTCACGCTGACACCCTCGCTACCGGATGACGACCTCGTCAACGACGCCTTCAACGCCCACCAGCGTCGGGCGGGCCGGCTCGGACCGGACGCGGCCGGCCATGCCGCCGAGGTGCTGCGCACCCGCGGATACACCGTCACCGTCGCCGAGACACCCTGGCAGCTGGACGGTCCCCGGTGCGAGCTGATGGACGCGTGGCTGCGGGGACGTGCCGAAGCCGCGGTGGAGCAGGCTCCCCAGCACGCCGACCGGATCGACCGGTGGCTCGCGGCGCGTACCGCATCGGCCCGACACGGCGAGATCGCCGCCACCGTGGGCCATGTCGACCTGCTGGGGCTACCGCCGCACCGGTGAGGCGAGCACGGTCACCGCTTGCGCGCCAGCAGCGCGAACTTCCGGATCCGGCCGCTCGCCAGCCAGCGGCTCCAGCACCGATGGCCGGTCAGCAGTTCGTCCACCACCCGATCACCGGCCAGCAGCGCGATCTCGGACCGCCGCGCGGTGATCTCGGCGAGCAGCGCCTCCACGATCTCCCGATGCGCCGCGGTGCGATCCTGCCTGTCGACGACCTCCAGACCTGCCCGTTCCAGCAGGGTCTCGAAGTCCGCGAGCGCGACTGGCCACACGGTGTCGGATGCCGGCATCGCCGCCTTCTCCTCCTCGGTGAGCGGGCCGCCCTCCTCGAGGGTGCAGGCGAAACGCCCACCCGGGCGCAGCACCTCGGCGACCCCGGTGACGAGCGCCCGCTTGTCGCGGAACGCCAGCAGGGTTTCCAGCAGCAGCACCACGTCTCGGCCGCCGGCCGGCAGCGGCGGTACCCGCGCCACCCGGAACCGGCAGTCCAGGCCGACGGTCCGCGACCGCGCAACCGCGATCGCCTCCGCCGAGGCGTCCACGCCGAGGTAGCGGCACCCGGTCTCACTGGCGATCAGCCGGCCGGGACCGGCGATGCCGCAGCACAGGTCCAGCACGTCGGTGCCGGCGCCCACGCCCGCGCGACGGTAGATGTCCCGGATCTCGTCGGCCCGCACGAAGCTCTCCTGGCCCACGTACTGCCCGGGCGGGAACGCGGCGACCCGCGCATCGTGGAACGCCCGGTCCATCAGGCCCCGTCGGCCGGCGCTCATCGGCCCAGGGGCTCGCGCCGGCGCCGCCACAGCCACCACACGTCCCGGCCGAAGGACTCACCGATCAGCGCGGACCCGGCCGCGAGTCCGACCGTCGCCAGCGGACGGGGCAGCCGGGGCAGCAGCGCCGCGGCCAGCGAGATCCCCTCGGTGGCCGCGGCCACCTTGCGCCAATATCGCGGCGGCAGCGGGCGGCGCATCCACGGCCACATCCCGCCGGCCGCGCCGAACGCGTAGCGCGCCAGGCCCGCCGGCAGCACCCACCAGCCGAACGACCCGGCCGCCCGCACGCTCAGCGTGAGGATCAGGAAGGCGTCCACCTCGCCGTCGAACCGGGCGCCGAACGGCGTCGAGGATTGCGTGCGCCGGGCCACCCAGCCGTCCACGGCGTCCAGCGCCAGTGCCACCGCCGCCAGCGGGAACAGGTGTCGCTGGGCGGGTTTCCGTCGATCGCCGTCGGACACCAGTCCGGCGATGGCGCAGCCCAGCAGGGCCCTGGCCAGGGTCACCAGGTCGGCCGGCATGGGTCTGGCTGCGCCGCTTCGGCGCAGGCCCGACGACACCGCGGCGATCACCAGCACGGCGCCGACGCCGGCCACCAGCGTGCCGCGGCCGCCGGGCAGCCGCTCGCGACCATCCGTCATCACCGCGACGTTACCGCAGCACCAGCGAGAAGTACGGCCGCGTCGAGCCACCGAACATCTCGATGATCGACCGGTAGCCGGCACGGGCCCCGTCCAGCAGCAGGTCGCGGCGCATGGTCAGCCTCTGCACGCGATGCGATCCGGCCGGGGCGGCCACCCGCAGCACCGCGCACTCCCCCATGGCCACGTCGTGGCCGTACCGGATGCTGAGCCGGTCGACGTCCCACCGCTTCCGGGAGGCCACGTACGCCTCCCCCAGCCCCGGCTGCCACCGGTTCAGGATGGGCCGCAGCATCGGGCGCGATCTCGGGGACGCCGACCAGACGCCCTGCGGGGAGGTGTTCAGCAGCAGCACGTGCGTGCAGCCGTCCGCGATCGCCGCGTACACCGGATCCGGGCACAGCACCCCGCCATCCAGGTACCGAGTGCCGTCGACCACCGGCGGCGGCCCGGCCAGCACCGGCAGCCAGGCCGCGGCCTTGAGGTAGCTGACCCCGTCACCGTCCATCAGGCGCAGATCCTTGATGTCCACCCGAACCTCGTCGACGTTGGTCAGCACGGCGTTGATCGGCCGGCCGGCCCGCCGCACCGCCTGCCAGCCGACCGGGATGGTGCGGGCGATCACCTCGTCGAAGGCGTACCGCATGTCCAGCAGCGGGCTGGCCAGGTTCCATCGCCGGCGACGCACGAATCCCGCCGTGAGGTGGTCGTAGTAGATGGACATGGCGTCCCAGTCCGACCCGCCGAACAGGTAGGCGATGTTCACCGATCCGGAGGAGGTGCCGTAGAACGCGTCGAAGGCGTCGATCAGGTCGAGATCCCGTAGTGCCAGCAGCATTCCACCGGAGACGATCCCCCGCATGCCGCCGCCCTCGACCGCCAGTCCCACCTTGTGGCCGTCGCGCCCGTCCCCGGCGACGCGGGCCCGGATCAGGTCGGCGACCTCGTCACCGCCGGTGGCCGGCAGGACCGGTGACGAGGACTCCGTCAGCGGCCCGTTCGCAGCGCGCGCCGGCTCCACGTGGGTGGCGGCAACCGGTTCGGCCGTCGTCGCCCGCGCATCCCGTCGTGGCCGTGACGGTGTCCATCTGAGCATGACGAACTGCTTTCTCACCCAACTGCACGCGCCAGGATATCCAGCGGGGGGTCATCGATGTCAGGGAACCGCCCGTCAGCCGGCCGTGCCGATCCGGTCACCGGTCGGCCGCGCCCTTGGCTCCTCCGGCCGGGCGCGTACCATTCCCGGAACCCGCCGACCGGCTCTGCACGAGGGGACCCCGACCATGGGCGAGATGACGCTGACCACCAGGCTGGAGCCGCGCGGCCCGGCGGCCGCGGTGGTGCTGACCGACGAGCAGGTCGCCGCCATCGGCGAGGGGCCCAAGCGGTTCCCGGTGGCCGCCACCATACATGGCTACACCTGGCGCGGCAGCGTTGCCCGGATGGGCGGTGAATTCCTGCTCGGCCTGAGCAGAGCGGTGCGGGAGGCCGCCGGCGTGCAGCCCGGTGACGAGGTGACGGTGACGATCGCCCTGGACTCCGCCCCGCGCGAGGTCGACGTTCCACCGGTGCTGACCTCGGCGCTGGATGCCGATCCGGCGGTCCGGAAGGCATTCGACACGTTGGCGTACACCCACCGGAAGGAGTTCGCCCGCTGGGTCGCCGAGGCCAAGCGGGAGGAGACCCGGGAGCGGCGGGTGCGGCAGGCGGTGACGATGATCCGCGAAGGCCGGACTCGCTCGTAGCGGCGGCGGTGGGGCCGGTCGGGCCGGTCGGACGGCGAGATCGCCGATTCTGCCGTCCGATCAGTCGGTCACCGGGGCCACGCCCAGGATGCGGTCCAGCCGGAAGTACCGCTCGTCCTGCCGCAGATGACAGTATGCGTACAGGGTCGGGCCCAGGACGGTCAGGTCCGACACGACGCGCACGGTCTCGCCGCCGGACTGCGACACGTAACGGATCTGCACCGCCCGGCCGGTGGCGACGGCGTCGGCGAGCTCATGGACCTCGGCGGGCGTCAGGTGTCGTGCCTCCCCGGCGAGGGACAGTTCCGCCTCCGGCGGCGCCGCGAGGTCGTCGTCCCCGGACAGCAGGCGCCGGGCGGCGTCGGCCGGTGATTCGGGAGCGGCCGGCAAAGTCGCCCGCTGCTGCCGGTCGGCCAGCTCCCGCAGGGCCTCGTCGAGAGCATCGTCCGGTCCGAGGTCCTGTGATGGCAGGCCGCCCGCATCGAGGTCCCTGTCCGTGCGCGATTCGCCTTCGCCGTCACCGCCCCGGCCCGGCAGGTCCAGCCGGCGCAGCGCCACCGTCCGAACCCCGTCACCGTCCGTCTCGATCGGCAGGTACCCGGCGGCCCGAAGCTCCCGCAGCACGACGGACGACCGGACGGCCGTCAGTGCGACGGTGGGTGCTGCCGATACCAGTCCCAGCTTGCGCAACCTGCGCGTCCCCGTCACCTCCGCGAGCAGCGTCGGGTCGTCGCAGGTGATGACGGTGACCGCCGGTCGGACCTGCAGCTGTCCGTACCTGCGGGCGACGTCCTTGAGCAGGTACTCCAGGGGCTGGGGAAGGTCCTGGCCGGCGATCGTGCGCAGTGCCGCGGTGAGATCGTCGATCTGGTAACCGGAATCCAGCGCATCCCGGACCGATCGGTCGCTCACCCGCCAGGTGTTGGCAACCCCGTGCCGCTCGCGGTGCGCCACCACGTCCAGCACGTCGACGACGTCCGGGGCAGGATCGCCCGGGATGACGATGGTCAGATCGGATCCGAAGAGCACCTGGCCGCTCTGCCCGGGAAGCACGGCTGCGAGCAGTTCGTGGGCCCGCTGGTCGTCGGCGAGGCACAGTGCACCGGCGAACGGTGCCACCGCGCCGTCGGCGAGCACGCCGAGCATGTGTGCCTCCGCCCACACGCATTCCAGCGCGCCGGGTTCCGCACCGGTGACGGGGAAGCTCCAGGTGAGCCGCCGCGTGATCTCCTCGCCCACGACGACCGCCCGCCCGGAGAACTCGGCGACGAGCTGGGTGAGCACCAACCCGGTCGGGATCCCGAATCCGGTGCCGGCGTCGTCGAGCGCGGGCAGGTAGCTGCCGGAGGCGTCGCGCTCCAGGGTGGGCGCCGAGCCCGGGGACATCCACGCCAGTACCAGGTCCACCACCCGCTGCTCGGGCGGCAGCCGGCGCCAGGCCTGGAACTCCCGGGTGGTGCCGACGCGCTCGACGGCCCGGTGGCGGATCAGTCCGATCTTCGCGGCCAACGCGAGGGTCAGACGCACCGCCGGCACGTCGGTGCCGAGCTGCTTGGCGAACCTGTTCAGCTCGCGGGAGCCGACGCCGCCGCTCCGGCGCAGCGCCATCCCTTCCCGGGCGACCGCCTCCAGCACTGCCATGGCGGTGCCGAGGAATTGGCCTGCGGAGGCCCCGCTGGCGCGCTCGATCCGCTCCGCGGGCACGTCGGCAAGGGCCACCGACGGCGGTTCCGGGTGGAAGGGCGCCCGGAACGACGCGGGAGCGAGTGCCAGGTAGACCTCGGACGGCAGGTCGACGTCGTGGTAGCCGTAGCCCAGACCGTCACGACCGATCGCGAGCCCCGCGGAGGTGGCCCACTCCCACAGTTCCTGGCGCGCGCGATAGGCGTCCGGGTCGAAATAGTTGTCGTAGTAGACGTTGTCGTCGTCGCGGTACTCGCCGTCCGACTCCGGCGATGGACCGGTGAAGGCCTCGATGATCACCGGATGCGCGCGGTGGAGCGCCTTGGCAACATGGGAGGTCAGGGTGTCGAGCACCTCGCCGGGAGCGCCGGAGGCGACACGCCGGATCGCCGAGAGGTCCGAGAACAGGTGCGCGGCCGCGGCACTCCGTTCGGCCTTGTGCGATGGGGCGGGCTGGTGCCAGGCCGACAGCAGCCGGGCCAGACCGTCCGAGGTGAGCCGGTCCAGCGAGCTTCGGGAGGGTCGGCCGAGTGCCAGCGGCGACAGCACCACCTGGTCGACGCCGGGATTGACCCCGACCTGATCCCCGTCGGCCCAGGCCAGCCCGAGGATGGAGGCGGCCTCCAGCCAGCCCAGCACGTGGCCGCGGTGCGTGTCGGCATCGGCTCCCGCGTCGTCGAGCAGCGCGACGAGGTTCGTCACCGTCGCGGCGGCACCCAGCGCGCCGGCCGCTTCCACCACCTCCGTCAC
>JBIQML010000246.1:0-6803 GCA_044463405.1 Nakamurella lactea
TTAGGCGGCTGCGACGTTACGGGGCGACTGCCGGAGGCTCCGGATCGGCCGCCAGGTTCCGCGACCGGGCTTCTCGAACGAATTCGCGTTCCAGTGAGCTCAACCAGTCCCAGAAGCGGTCGAGATCCCACATCACGTCACCGAAGTGCTCTCCGAATTGCTCGCGGACGCGCAGCAGGAAGCCGTCCGCCTCCAGCACGCCGCTCCGGTCGGCCATGTTGATCAGCCGTGACGACGCGTCCAGCATTCGGAAGGCGGCCAGCGCCGGATTCTCCTGCCGGGCATTGCTGGCCGAGCCGACCAGGTAGGTCAGGATCCGGAAGAGTTCGGCATTGGTCTCGTCCGACGTCGACATCAGTCCTCCGAAACTAGCGCTCGGCCGTAGCGATTGTGGTGGACGGCGGGCCCGAAACCGCCCTTGGGGGCGGCCATGCCGCCTTTCGCGGGATATCCGAGGGCGACGGTGATGTCGGGCCGGATGTGTTCGGGAATGTCGAACAGTGCGCGAACGGCGTTGGGCGTCCAGCTGGTCACGGTGCAGGTGCCGATCCCGAAGGCCTGCGCGGCCAGCGCGAGATGGGCCGCGGCGGCGCCGGAATCCAGCCGGCTGACGTGCTCGACACCCACCGGCCCGCCCGCGTACCCGATCTGGGTGAGATCGGAGCAGATCACGATCATGGCGGTCGAGGAGTTGGCGTATCCGGGAAGCACCTCCCTGGCGGTCTTCATCAGGCGTGCATCGTCGACGATCACCAGATGCCGTACACCGGCCCGCCCGTGCTGCGCGCGACCGGCAGCCCATGCGAGCCGTTCCAGGATTGGCCGAGGGACGGGACGCTGCTCGAAATCGCGGTACATCCGGCGGCGTCGCATGGCCACCATCACGTCGATCGGCCGCCCGCCAGCGGCCGCGGCAGCATTCATCACGGCGGTGTCCGCGGCGTTGGGTTTGGCACTGGCCATGCTGGCACCTCTTCGGCTTGGCTCGATCCCGCCGATCGTCCAACCCCCCGTACCGAGCGGCGTGTGGATCCCGGCTGGATTCGAGTGCACCATCACTCACCGAGGCGCGCCATGGTCGGTGTGCCTAACCGGGCGATCTGACAGGTGCACAGTGCACAAGGCGCACCGGCCCTGCGCCTGTCAGCGCCCTACGCCCGTCACCGCCCGGCGGCGCCCCGTCCGGCGGCATCCGCCGTCCGTACCGCGAGGTGCACCGCCAATCGCTCGTCGGGCCGCTCCAGATCGACCCGCAGCAGGCGCCGAATGCGGCCGATTCGATTCTGCACCGTGTTGCGGTGCACGCCGATGATGGCGGCGGTGGTCGTGATGTTGGATTCGCTGTCCAGGAAGCATCGCAACGTTCGGAGCAACTGACCGCTGCGGTCCGCGTGACGCAAGGGTTCGAGCAGGCCGGAGGCGATCTCCTGCAGCGACTCCTGCGCGTACCAGCCGACGAGCATTCGCTTGATGGACATCGGGTCGATGTGTTCCACCGCCCCCGTCACATCGCGGCTGTGCGCGAGCATCGCCGCGTCGTGCGCCGCGTTGAGGGACCGCCCGATTCCGGAGGGGCCCTGCTCGGCCGAACCGATTCCGGCGCACAGTCCCAGACCGGGGGTGTCACGGTCGATGGCGATCAGCGCCCGCCGCAGCCCCGTCGACAGCCGGGTGGCGGCGCTAGGTCCCGGGTTCACCTCATGCGTTTGCCAGAAGGCGAAGCCGCCTGGCCGCGGAACCAATGGCGCGCGGATCTGTTGTCGCTCCAAGGCATCGCGCAGCGCCGTGCGAACCGTCTCGGGAGGCAGCCCCGCCGGTGTTTGCCGGATTCGCACCTCCACCGCGAGGTGCCAGCCGAACAGCGGCCACCCGGCCGCGGTCGCGCGTTGCACGGTGGCGGCGCTGGGCTGATCTCCCTGGTCGAGAATCTCCGCAAGCAGCAGGGACCGGCTGGTGTCCTCTCGCTCGGCGCGCAACGCCTCCAGCGCCAGGTGTGCGCCGAATGAGATTGCGGCCACCTGCACGGCCGCTGTCACCATGGTGCTCGCGCTGGTGGCCGCGGGTGGCAGCGCGACCGCGAACCAGAGGTTGCCGCTGCCCACCCATGGTGCGACCGCCGGCACGACCAGCAGCGAGCCGCCGTCACCGCCCTGAGCCAGCCGGGGCATGACGGTGCCCTCGAGCGTCTGGCCGGCGGCCACCAGCGGGTCGAGTGCCGTGCCGATATCGCCGTGCACCGCACGCCAGCGCGCGTCGACGATGGCAACCGGCATGGACAGCCCCGCACGCAGCGCGGCAACCAGATCGTCCGGGCTGCCCGAGCAGCTGCGCACCCGCTCGATGCAGTCTTGCATCATGGCCGCCGCCGCGACGGTGGGAACCCGGACGTAGGGATCGAGCTCCGCGGCCAGGGCGGTGGAGTTGACCGCGGGTAGGAGCACCAGCGCGATGCCCCACTTCTCCGCCAGCCGGCGGGTGGCCAGTGGCACCCGGGCGCGCGGCGGCGCCTCCGCGATGACGCCATTGATGCCGACGCCCAGCCCGCGGCGAAGGACGACGTCCGCCGCCACGTCCTCGACGGCGAGTTGTTCGCGGTTGAACACCGTGAGCGCCCCGGCCGGCAGTTCGGCGACCTGACGCAGCGAGGTGCACGCCACGACCATTGAGATCCGCCTGCCGCGGCCGGCGCCGCCCCCGATCACATCGGCACCGACCATTGCCGGCAGTGCCAGCAGGTCCTCCAGGGTGACGGCAGATCGCATCGCCGCAGAATACCGCGATGTGCACAAGGTGATGCCAAAACGTGTGCTGTATGCATACCTCCGTGGCACGGATCGTCCAGTTCAATTGTCGCAACACCCCGAAGGAGTTCGCCATGACCCCAACCAGCGACCGAACGATCGGTCTGGACGATGTGGAGGATCTGGCGCTCGGCGCCGTCGTACTCGGCACCGGCGGTGGTGGCGACCCCTACGTCGCCAAGATCATGCTGACCGAAGCGATCGAAAAGTACGGTCCTGTCCGACTGGTCGACGCGGCGGAACTGCCGCCGGACGGTCTGTTGCTCCCAGTGGCCATGGTCGGCGCGCCCACAGTCATCGTGGAGAAGTTCCCCAACGGCGGGGAGGCGCACACCGTGCTGCGCGCGCTGGAGGAGCAGCGCGGCACCAAGGGGGTGGCGGTCATGCCGATCGAGGTCGGCGGGATGAACACGCTGTTCCCGGTGGCCGTCGCCGCAGAGCTTGGTCTGCCCTGCGTCGACGCAGACTCGATGCGCCGCGCCTTTCCGCAGATCGAAATGACGCTGCTGACACTTTCCGGAGTCTCCTCCTCGCCGATGACGCTGGCCGACGTGAAGGGCAACTACGTCTACTTCGACGCCAAGGACAACGCGACGGGAGAGAAGCTCGTCCGAGCATGCGTCGCGCAGATGGGGATGCTCGCGGTCATGAGCGCCTACCCGATGAACGCGGCGGAGTGCGCGCGATACGCGGTCAACGGATCCCTCTCGTTCGCCCTGGAGATCGGCCGCAAGGTCCGCGCGATCCAGCAAGGTAAATCAGGGGCGTACGAGGAATTCCTGGACCTGTGCCAGGCGCAGATCCTGTTTACCGGGAAGGTTCTCGACATCGATCGGCGGACCACCGCCGGATGGTCCCGCGGCACCGTCACTCTCGAACACCTCCAGGACAAGTCCAGGGTGATGCGGGTCGATATCCAGAACGAGAATCTGATGGCCTTCGAGGATGGCGTAGCCCGCGCGACGGTCCCGGACCTGATCACCTTGATCGACACCGAGACCGGCGTTCCCATGACGACCGAGGCACTCGGATTCGGCCAGCGCCTCCACGTGATCGGCATGCCCGCCCATCCACGCTGGATCACCCCGGAGGGTCTGGCGCTCGCCGGGCCGCGGGCCTTCGGCTACGACATCGACTACGTGCCGCTGGGAGGCACCAAGTGAGTACGCTGCGCATCGGATTGGACGTCGGCGGCACCAACACCGACGCGGTCGTCCTCGATCCGGCCGGCAGCGTGCTGGCCTGGCACAAGAGCGCGACCACGGTGCACGTCTTCGATGGCATCCGGGCGGCGCTGGCCGCCGTGCTCGCCGACATCGACGCCGACGCCGTCGCCCAGGTCATGCTCGGCACCACACACCCGGTCAACGCCGTCATACGCCGCTCCGGCCTTGCCCGGGTCGGCATCCTGCGGGTGGCGGCGCCGGCCACGCTCTCGATCTCACCGCTGGCATCGTGGCCCAGAGACCTCGCCGATATGGTGCGCGGGCACGCGCAGATCATCCAGGGCGGGCACGAGTACGAGGGAACCGAGATCCTGCCGCTCGACGAGGACGCGGTGGTGGCGTTCGCCAGGGAATGCGCGGACTCGGTAGACGCGATCGCCATCACCGGGGTGACGTCGCCCGCCAACCCGGACCATGAGCTACGCGCCCGGGAGATCGTCCGAGAGGTGCTGGGAGATAGATGTCCCGTCACCCTGGGGCACGAGGTGGGTGGACTGGGCCTGATCGAGCGAGAGAACTCGGCGATCCTCAACGGCGCCCTGCGCTTCGTCGGCGCCGAAATCGTCACCGGCCTGCAACGCGCGCTGGAAGCGCACCATCTGGACGCAGACATCTACATCACCCAGAACGACGGAACGCTGCTGGTGGCCGACGAGGCGGCGCGTCGCCCCATCATGACGATCGGTTCGGGCCCGACGAACTCGATGCGAGGCGCGGCCTACCTCTCCGGCGTGCAGGACGCCATCGTGATGGACGTCGGTGGTACCTCCACCGATGTCGGTCTGCTGGTCGACGGCTTTCCCCGAGAGTCAGCGCTGGCCGTGGAGATCGGCGGCGTGCGAACGAACTACCGGATGCCGGACCTGATCTCGATCGGGCTCGGTGGCGGGTCCATCGTGCACGAGACTGATGCCGATGGCGGGGCGGCCGGTCCGGACAGCGTTGGGCACGAGTTGCAGCAGCGGGCGGTCGTCTTCGGCGGTGACGTGCTCACGCTATCGGATGTCTCCGTTGCCGCCGGGCGCGCCGATTTCGGTGACGTTTCGGCCGTGGCCGACCTCGATACCGGCACAGTCGCCCGCGTGCTCACCTGGGTGGACGATCGCGTCCAGTTCCTGACCGACCGCATCAAGGCGGCGCATGTGGCCCTTCCGCTGATCGCGGTCGGCGGTGGAGCTCACTTGATTCCGACCGAGATCGACGGAGTGCCCGAGGTGATCCGGCACGAGTTCGGGGGCGTGGCCAACGCCATCGGCGCGGCGGTCTCGGAGGCGTCCGGGTCGGTCGACCGGTCCATGCGCTATGACGATTCAAGCCGGGAAGAATGCACCGCCGAAGCGACGGCGGCCGCCGTCGATGCGGCCATCCATGCGGGCGCGGATCCGGCCCGTACACGCGTCACCACGGTCAACGAGATCCCGATGGCCTACATGCCCGGGAACTGTGCCCGGGTCCAGGTCAAGGCGGTCGGGCCGCTGCTCACCCGAGAAGCCGCCCCCATCACGCGTTAACCAGCCAGGAAGGAAAATGCAGTGAGAAGACGAAAGCTGATCACAGGGATCGTCGCGATGTGCGCGGCGGCGATGCTCGCTTCCTGCTCATCCGGAGGCGGCTCTGGCGACACCGCCACCTCCGGCAGTGACACGCCGTCGCAGGCATCGCAGGCGGAGTCGTCGAGCGGCCAGACATCCGCAGGACAGCCGCAGTCGAGCGGGGGCTCCGCGTCGGCGGTCGAGCCTTCCGACGCACCGTCGTCGCCATCATCGAGTGGTGACGCCGAGACGCCGGATCCGAACCTGCTCAAGGGAAAGACGATCTGGTACGCCGGAGTCACGGCGGCGAATCCGCTGACGCAGGCGATCGCACAGGCAATCAACGACCGGTTGACGGCCTACGGCGCGACCATGGTGCGGTCCTTTGCGATCAACAACACCACCGGTCAACCGGATTTGAGCGTCCAGGCCGCCGGCGTGACTCGTGCCATCACCGCCAAGGTCGACGCCATCGCCTACTTCCTGATGGACCCGAAGTCGTTGAAACCGCAGGTAGAGAAGGCGCGTGCCGCGGGGATCCCGGTATTCGCGGTCTTCGGCGAGCCCGATGGGTTCGACGTCGACGCCTACATGACGCTCAGCGACGAGCAGCAGGGCTACATCTCCGCAAAATACCTGGCCGACCAGCTACCCAAGGGCGCCAAGGTTGCGTTGATCACGGGGCCGCCGACGGCCAACGTCAATGCCGAGATGGCGGGAGCCAACAAGGCCCTGAAAGAGGCCGGGGTAACCATTGTCGGCGATGAGAACCAGCAAAGGAATCTGACCGACAACACCGCGGGCGGGCAGACCATCATGCAGGGAATCCTGCAGAGCCACCCGGACGTGCAGGGCGTTTTCGCCTACAACGACGACACGGCGCTGGGCGCCATCGCGGCGACGAAGGCTGCCGGCAAGCAGGTGGTGTTCACCTCGCGCAATGCCAGTTCCGACGGGGTGGCGGCGGTGAAGGCCGGAACCTTGGCGGCCACCTGCGACATAGATCCGATCGGTGTGGGGCACGCGGTCGCTCAGGCACTGGTGGACCAGCTGTCCGGCAAGCACGAGTACAGCGATAACGCCCAGCTGCCCTCGCCCGACGCCAGCGACTGCCTCATCACCAAGGACAACGTCGATCAGTGGAAGCCGTACGACAAGATCATCAAGTACCAGGACATCAAGTCCGGCTGATGCCGTGCGGGCTCCAGGTGCATGTTCGGACACCCAGTGACGTGCCCGGGCAC
>JBIQML010000247.1:0-6671 GCA_044463405.1 Nakamurella lactea
TCCCTGGCGGCGTCGGTGGTCGGCGAGGCGCTGCGAGGCTTTGTCGAACCCGCCCCGCTGGACGTCGGTGACGAGTCGGTGGCAGCCGGATGGGACGACCCGCCGGAGTGATCTGACCACACAGGCACCGCGCCGGCGCCCCGCAGAGATCGTGCCGACACGGCGTCGGTACCGCGTCAGCACTGCGTCGGCATCGCGCCGACGCCGATTCCCGGAGGGTCGGCTTGACCGCCGCTGGGGCCCTCTTTACTCTCGAGGTCACAGGAGTGTCACGACCCGCGCGCCGAACCGTCGGCGCGGAGCGATAGCGGCCACCGCCGCAAAGCCCGATATCGGGCTGACTGCCCGGTTCTCCCCGCGGAGAATTCGGGCAAGTCGGGCGTACCCGGCGGCCGGTGTCGGTGTAGCGGGTGTGCGGCCTCCTACCGGTTCTGGCAGCGCCCGTTGCTGCCACGGATCGGCGACGACGAGGGAGGCGAGGAGTGGACACTCCCACGGTGGTTCTCGCCATCGCCCTGCTGATCGCGGTGGTGGCGATCGTGGTGTTCGCCCTGCGGGCCAGGGGCCGGGGCGACAACGGCATGAACGAACAGGCGCTCCGGGCGATGCTGGCCGAGGCGTTGGCCGACCGGGCCGACGAGAAGCCGACGGGCGCCCATGCGGCGGATTCCGACGAGAAGGTGCGGCGCGCCGCCGCGGACGCGGACAAGATCAGCGCCGCGGCCGCCCAGCAGGCGGACGCGGTGCGTGAGCGTGGCCGGGCCGACGCCGAGCGCATGCACACCGAGGCGCTGGCCGACGCCGACCGGATCGTGCGCGCGGCCCGGGCCGAGGCCGCGGCGGTGCGCAGCAACCTGGAAGAGGAACGCAACCGCATCGCCGAGGAGGGTGCCAGGACGCTGGCGACCGAGCGGTCCGGCCTGACCGAGGAGCGGGAACGGGTTCGGGCGGCCGCGCAGTCGCTGGCCGACGACCAGCAGGCCCTGGCCGCCGACCGGGAGCGGCTCCGCGCCGAGAAGTCCGAGGTGGCGCGGGCCCGCAGCGACCTGGCGTCCCGGGAGGCGGCCCTGCGGGACGGGCTGGCCCGACTGGCCCAGCAGCAGAGCGACCTGGACGCCCGCACCTCCGAACTGGAGCGGGCGGTGGCCGAACAGGACGGGCGCCAGCATGCCGAGCTGGAGCGCATCTCGGGGCTGACCGTCGAGGACGCCCGCACCGAACTGCTGTCCCGCCAGGAGGAGTCGGTGCGCCGGGATGCCGCCCTGCTGATCCGCCGGGTGGAGACCGAGGCGCAGGCGACCGCCAAGCAGCGCGCGCGCGCCATCGTCGCCGATGCGATCCAGCGGGTGGCCAGCGATCAGACCTCGCAGTCGGTGGTGTCCGTCGTCCAGCTACCCGCCGACGACATCAAGGGCCGCATCATCGGGCGCGAGGGCCGCAACATCCGCACCTTCGAAACCGTCACCGGGGTGAACGTCATCATCGACGACACGCCGGAGGCCGTGCTGCTGTCCTGCTTCGATCCGGTCCGCCGGGAGGTGGGACGCCTCACGCTGCAGGCCCTCATCGAGGACGGCCGCATCCACCCGCACCGCATCGAGGAGGCGCACGACCGCGCCCAGGAGGAGGTCGACGCGCTGTGCCAGCGCGCGGCGGAGGATGCGCTGCTCGCCGTGGGCATCACCGACCTGCACCCCGAACTGGTGACGCTGGTCGGTCGGCTCAAGTACCGCACCTCCTACGGGCAGAACGTGCTCGGTCACCTGGTGGAGACCTCGCACATCGCCCGGGCCATGGCCGCCGAACTCGGTGTCGACCCGGTGCCGGTGGCCCGCGGCGCGTTCCTGCACGACATCGGCAAGGCGCTCACCCACGAGGTGCAGGGCTCGCACGCGCTGATCGGGGCCGACCTGGCCCGCCGCTACGGGGAGTCCACCGAGGTCGTGCACTGCATCGAGGCGCATCACGACGAGGTGGCGCCGTCCACCGTGGAGGCAGTGCTGACCCAGGCCGCCGACGCCTGCTCCGGCGGCCGGCCGGGCGCCAGGCGGGAGTCCCTGGAGTCCTACGTGCAGCGGCTGGAGCACATCGAGGCGATCGCCAGCGCCAAGAACGGCGTCGACAAGGTGTTCGCCATGCAGGCGGGCCGCGAGCTGCGCGTGATGGTCAAGCCGGACGTGGTCGACGACCTGGAGGCGCACGTGCTGGCCCGCGAGGTCGCCAAGCAGATCGAGGAGGAGCTCACCTACCCCGGTCAGGTGAGGGTGACGGTGATCCGGGAGTCCCGGGCCACCGAGGTCGCCCGCTGAACCTGAATCCGGGTGCGCGTTGCCCATGCCCGGATCAGGCGTTCCCGCGGGAACGACCTTTCCGACAAATCGCCCTACGGCCAGGCACTATAGACGCCGTCACCCAAACGGAGCGGCAGGCCAACCGGCGACGGTGCCCGCGGCGCTCGTGAGCCCGGACCCGCGTGCGAGCGGCTCATCCAGTACCAGAGAACCAAACCGTGCGGTTCATGGCGTCGATGGCGGTGAGGCACTCACGAAAGCCCCGTCACCGCACGCCCGGTGACCGCTGGCCCCGTCATCGCTGGCCCCCGTCACCGCGGACTCCGTCACCGCTGATCAAGACCGATGGACCGGCGGAACGCCGGCAGGCCGGTGACGGTGATCGGGTCGCCGCGCACCAGATCATCGGGTCGGAGCACCAGCTTCTGCAGCACCGCCAGCTCACCCTCCCGCCGCTGCACCCGGGCGGTCCCGTTCGGCCGGTAGCCGACCTTCCGGCTCACCGCGAGCGATGCCGGGTTGTCCTCGAACGCCCCCGAGGTGACCTCGACGGCGTCCAGGTGGTCGAAGGCCAGCGCGCAGACCGCGCGGCGCATCGCGGTGCCGATGCCCCTGCCCTGGTACTCCCGGCCCAGCCAGGAACCGGTCTCTGCGGTCCGGGTCACCGGGAAGCTCTTCGCCGACAGCGCCTGGCTGCCCACCAGCACCCCCTCGTGCCAGACGCCCAGCGGCAGCTCCCAGGACTCGACGCTGAACGACGCCCGAACCCGCCAGTGGTACTGGGCGGTGTTCAGCGGCAACCGATCCGGCGGCGCATCGGTCCACGGAAACAGGAACGGCATCCGTTCCGGCGGGTGGACGCCGCGCATCGCGAGATCGCACAGCGCGGCAAGGTCGTCATCGCCCAGCCCGCGCAGCTCCAACGGACCCGCGGTGATGCGCAGCGACAGCGCGGGCATGATGTCGGCGATGGTCCTCACGCCAGCAGAGTCTGCCGTGCCCGTCCGTGCCGGTGCACCCGGATTCCTGCGTCGCGGAGCTGCGGTGGACCGGGCCGGGTTTCGTAGCATGGTCAGCAGCCCCGGGCCACCGCCGGCCCGGCGCATCGGCGCGGAGGGTGCACATGCCGATCGAGGAACTGCTGCGTGCCGGAACGGCCCGACCCATCGTCCGGTGGGGCACCGACCCGGTCATGCACACACCGACGAACCCCGTCACCGACTTCGGTGACGAGTTGCAACGCCTCATCGCGGACATGTTCGCCACCAACACCGCCGCCGACGGCGCCGGCCTGGCCGCCCCCCAGATCGGCGTCGGGCTCGCCTTGTTCGTCTACGACTGCCTGGACCGGACCGGCCGTCGGCGGACGGGGGTCATCTGCAACCCGCACGTCACGGTCGACGAGGGGCCGGGAAGGAAGCTGGTCGATCTGGACGAGGGCTGTCTGTCCCTGCCGGGCGCGTTCGTGTCCACCGCCAGGCCCGAGTTCGCCCGCTGCACCGGGCTGGACCAGTACGGCGAGCCCGTCGAGGTCACCGCGGGTGGCACACTCGGTCGCTGCCTGCAGCACGAGACCGACCACCTGGCGGGCATCGTCTTCGGCGACCGGCTGTCCCGGCGCGCGAGGAGGCAGCTGTACGGCGCGCACGAGGCGGTCGCGCACCGGTATCCGGGTGACTGGCCGGTGAGCCCGATGGGGGCGCCGGACGGGCGTTGACCCCGCCGCACCCGACGTAGGGTGTGGGGCGTGAGTTCAGCAGTACGCGACGTGCAGCCCGGCCGCGCCCCCGTGCCCGCGGTGTCTCCCATGCCGATACCCTTCACGCCGTCCGTGCCGACCGGCGAGGACCGGACCTACCGGATCCGCACCTACGGCTGCCAGATGAACGTGCACGACTCCGAGCGGCTGGCCGGCCTGCTGGAGCAGGCCGGATATGCCCCGGCCGGCGACGGCGAGCAGGCCGACGTGGTGGTGTTCAACACCTGCGCCGTGCGGGAGAACGCCGACAACCGGCTGTACGACAACCTGGGTCACCTGGCCCCGGTCAAGCAGGAACATCCTGGGATGCAGATCGCCGTCGGCGGCTGCCTGGCGCAGAAGGACCGCGGCGAGATCCTGCGCCGCGCGCCCTGGGTGGACGTCGTGTTCGGCACCCACAACGTCGGCTCGCTGCCGGTGCTGCTGGAGCGCGCCCGGCACAACCAGCAGGCCCAGTTGGAGATCCTGGACGCGCTGGAGGTGTTCCCGTCCTCGCTGCCCGCCAAGCGGGACGCCGCGTACTCCGGGTGGGTGTCGATCTCGGTGGGCTGCAACAACACCTGCACGTTCTGCATCGTGCCGTCGTTGCGCGGCAAGGAATCCGACCGGCGGCCCGGCGACATCCTCTCCGAGGTGCAGATGCTGGTGGACGACGGCGTGCTGGAGGTGACGCTGCTCGGGCAGAACGTGAACTCCTACGGCGTGCAGTTCGGCGACCGGCAGGCCTTCGGCAAGCTGCTGCGCTCCTGCGGCGGGATCGACGGCCTGGAGCGGGTCCGCTTCACCTCCCCGCACCCCAAGGACTTCACCGCCGACGTGATCGCCGCGATGGCCGAGACGCCCAACGTGTGCCACCAGCTGCACATGCCGCTGCAGTCCGGATCCGACCGGGTGCTCAAGGCGATGCGCCGCTCCTACCGGCAGGCCAAGTACCTGAAGATCCTCGCCGACGTGCGCGATGCGATGCCGGACGCGGCGATCACCACGGACATCATCGTCGGCTTCCCGGGAGAGACGGAGGAGGACTTCGACCAGACCCTGGACGTGGTGCGGCAGGCCGGCTTCTCCGGCGCCTTCACCTTCCAATACTCGCCGCGGCCCGGCACCCCGGCCGCCACCATGGGCGAGCAGGTGCCGCCCGAGGTGGTCGCCGAGCGTTACGCCCGGCTGACGGCGGCGGTGGAGGAGTCCAGCCTGGCCGGAAACCGTGCGATGGTCGGTTCCACCGTCGAGGTGCTGGTGTCCTCCGGCGAGGGCCGCAAGGACGGCGACACCCACCGGATGAGCGGCCGCGCCCGGGACGGGCGGCTGGTGCACTTCACCCCGACCGGACCCGCCGTGGACCGAGGCGTGCGGCCCGGGGACGTCGTCACCGCCACCGTGACCTACGGGGCTCCGCACTACCTGGTCGCCGACGGCGACCTGCACTCGCACCGGCGCACCCGAGCCGGCGACCGGTCCGAGGAGGGGACGGCCTTGAAGACGCCCGGGGTCGGGCTGGGCATGCCGACGTTCGGACGGCCGAAGCCCGCCGCCGAGCCCTCCTGCGCAGCGACCTGACGGACTCGACCTCCTGGCACCAGCGGTGAATGGCGACGTTCGCGCCATGTACCTAACGGTGCTATGTATAGTGGTGCCAGGGTATTGGCGTGCAGACGGGCAGGCGAGATGGATCTGGACAAGGACCTCGTCGCGGCGATGGCGACTCCGCTGGTGCTGACGATCCTGGCCGACGGTCGCAGCTACGGGTACGCGATCATGGGTCGCGTCCGGGAGCTGTCGGATGGCGAGATCCAGTGGACCGACGGGATGCTCTACCCCCTGCTGCACCGGCTGGAACGACTGGGCTATGTGCGCGCCGAGTGGGATCGATCGCCGCAGGGACGCCGCCGCCGCTACTACCAGATCACCCCTGCGGGTACCGCGCAGCTGGCCGAGCAGCGCCGCCAATGGACGGCGGCGACCAGGACGCTGGCCGGGTTATGGGGTGCGGGTGGAGCGCCCGCATGGTTGTGAATCCCGAGTCGGCCGCCATCGAGGCGCAGATCGCCCAATGGCGCGCCGTCGTCGGGCGCAGTCCCGCCGTGCATCCGGCGGACGTCGACGAGCTTGAGGCCCATCTTCGGGACCAGATCGACGATCTCAGCGCGGCGCGACTGGACGGTGACGAGGCGTTCTTGATCGCCGTGCGGCGCCTCGGCAGGGTGGATCGCATCACCGCGGAGTTCGCCAGGGAGCACAGCGATCGGCTGTGGCGGCAGTTGGACCTCCCGGGTTCCGGTCCGGGGGATGGCACCGCCGCGGTGCCCGATGACGAGGGACACGCCCGTCGGCTGGGGCGCCGGTCGCTCGGGCTGGCCCTGGCATTCGCGGTACTGGCCGCCGTCGTGGTGCAGGTCGCTCGGTTGGCGGCGGACGTCCCGGACAGCGACACACCCTGGTTCTGGCGCAACCTCGGACTTTTGGTGCTGCCGGTGCTGGCCGGGTACTTCGCGGTGGTGCGTCGCGTGCCGCCGCGTGCCTCGATCCTGCTACTGGCCCCGGTCGCCGTGCTCGGCGTCGTCGGCAACCTGTACCCGTACCGGGATCCCTCCTCCACCGGCGTGCTGGTGGCCATCCAC
>JBIQML010000248.1:0-6710 GCA_044463405.1 Nakamurella lactea
GGCCAGACAGCCCCGCGCCCGAACCAGCCCCACCTCACGTAGTTTCGCTACAGGGAGAACGACGGCGAACTCATCCGAACCGGCCCCAGATGTAGTCCTGGGTGGCCCGCTGTGTCGGGTTCGCGAACATCGCCGTGGTCGGGCCCCATTCCACCAGCCGGCCCGGCATCCCCTGATCCGCCAGGTTGAAGAACGCGGTCCGGTCGGACACCCTGGCGGCCTGCTGCATGTTGTGCGTGACGATCACGATGGTGTAGTCCGCCTTGAGCTCGCCGATCAGATCCTCGATAGCCAGTGTGGAGATCGGGTCCAGGGCCGAGCACGGCTCGTCCATCAGCAGCACCGCCGGCCGCACCGCGATCGCCCGCGCGATGCACAGACGCTGCTGCTGGCCCCCGGACAGCGACGACCCGGGCCGGTCCAGCCGGTGCGCCACCTCCTGCCACAGGTTCGCCGACCGCAGCGAGCCCTCCACGATCTCGTCGAACTCGGACCTGCGCTTGCGCACTCCGGCGACCTTGTAGCCGGCGATCACGTTGTCGTACACCGACATCGTGGGGAACGGGTTGGGTCGCTGGAACACCATGCCGACGGCGCGGCGCACCGCCGTGGGGTCGACGTCCGGCCCGTAGAGGTCCTGCCCGTCCAGCCTCACCGATCCCTGCACCCGGCCGCCGGGCACCACCTCGTGCATCCGGTTGAGGGTGCGCAGGAAGGTGGACTTGCCGCAGCCGGACGGACCGATCAGGGCGGTGACCTCACCGGGCTCGATGGTCAGCGACACGCCTTCCACGGCACGGAAATCACCGTAGTAGGCGTCCAGGTTGTGCACGTCGATGCGGGTGGGCATGGTGTCCTTTCGGGGGCGGTGATGGAGTTCAGCGGGTGCGGGACCGGACCAGCCGGGCGAGCAGGCGGGCGGCGACGTTGAGCACCAGGACCAGCAGCACCAGCACCAGTGCGGCGCCCCAGGCCCGGGGTTCGGCGAACTCGCCGGCGTTGCCGGAGCGCTTGCCCAGCTGGTCCCAGATCATCACCGGCAGCGACGCCTGGTCGCCGGACAGCGGGTCGGTGTTGATGGCCGAGCTGTAGCCGACCAGCAGGATCAGCGGCGCCGTCTCCCCCGCCACCCGGGCGATCGCCAGCAGCGCCCCGGTCACCAGCCCGGACAGCGCGGTGGGCAGCACCACCTTGAGCACGGTGCGCCAGCGCGGAATGCCCAGCGCATAGCTGGCCTCCCGCAACTCGTCCGGCACCAGCCGGATCATCTCCTCCGCGGAGCGCACCACGATCGGCAGCATCAGGATGACCAGCGCGATCGAGCCGGCCGCGCCGAACGGGCGAAGTCCGAATCCCAGCAGCAGGAACGTGAAGACGAACAGGCCCGCCACGATGGAGGGCACGCCGTTCATCACGTCGACGAAGAACGTGACCAGCCGGGCGAACCGGCCGCGGCCGAACTCCACCAGGTAGATGGCGGTCAGCATGCCCAGCGGCAGCGCCGCCACGGCGGCCAGCCCGACCTGCTGCAGGGTGCCGATCAGCGCGTGGTACACGCCACCGCCGGGCTGGTTGCCGGTGACGCCGTTCATGGAGTGGGTCAGGAACGCGGGGGACAGCGCGGGCGCGCCCTGGACGGCGATGTAGCCCAGGATCAGCAGCAGCGGGGCCAGCGCGGCGACCAGGCATCCGGCGACCAGGGTGCCGGCCAGCCGGTCGACGGCCCTCCGGCGGCCCTCGACGGCCAGCGACGACCCGGTCATCAGCAGCACGTGGCCGAATGCCGCGGCGCACACCGTGGTCGACCATCCCGTCCATCCCAACGCGGCCCGTAGCCCCAGCGAGACGCCGAGGGCCACGGCGGCCACCGCGACCGGCGCCCAGCGGGGCAACCGGCTGGCGGATAGGTCGACGGTCAGATCCTTGCGGTCGGTGACGAGACCGCTGGCGAACACCGTCATGCCGTCACCGCCGTGCGTGCCACCACGACCCGTGCGGCCGCGTTCACCACCAGGGTGATGACGAACAGGAACAGCCCGGCCAGGATGAGCGCCGGGATGCCGATCGGGCTGCTGCCGGCCTCGCCGAACTTGAGCACGATGGTGGAGGCCACCGTGTCGCCACCGGGTTCGGTCAGGTGCGCGTTGATCGAGAAGCCGGAGTTGAGAACCAGTGCCACCGCGATCGTCTCGCCCAGCGCACGGCCCAGCCCGAGCATCGACGCCGACACCACCCCGGAGCGACCGAACGGCAACACCGCCGTGCGGATCACCTCCCAGCGGGTGGCGCCCAGCGCCAGTGCGGCGTCGACGGTGGCGGGTGGGGTTCGAGCGAACACCTCGCGGGAGACCGACGACACGATCGGGATGATCATGATCGCCAGCACGATGCCGGCCATCAGCAGGCTCTGCCCGTACTGCCCGGCCACGGTCGCCGTCCTGTTGTGCAGCAACGGGATCCAGCCCAGATATTCGGACAGCCACTGCTGGAAGCCCTTGGTGCGGGGTATCAGGAAGTACAGCCCCCACATGCCGAACACCAGCGACGGCACGGCCGCCAGCAGGTCGATCAACCCGCCGAGCAGCGCGGCCCACCGGCGGCCCAGGTAGTGCGAGATCGCCAGCGCCACGCCGACGGCGATGGGCACGCCGATCAGGACGGCCAGCGCGGAGGACACCAGGGTGCCGAAGCCGATGGCAGCCAGCCCGAACACCGGCGGATCGGCCTGCGGACGCCAGATCTGCGTAGTGAACAGGTTCCCGCCGTTGGCGCCGATGGCCGGCCAGGCCCGGACGACCAGGAACGCGCCGATGGCGACCATGATCACCAGCACCAGGGCGCCGGATCCGGCAGTCAGCAGCCGGAACACCCGGTCGCCGACGGCACGGCCGGTGCCGGAGATCCGCGGGGCGGGCGGCCCGCCGGGCCGGGACGACGCGGGCCGCAGCGCGGGTATCGCTGCGCCGCCACGGTGCCCGGCCGGCGCGTCCCGGATGACCGGCGGATGGATGACGACGGCGCCGTTGACGCCCACGCCGTTGACGCCCGCCGCGCCGCCGGCCGGACCAGTCGGTCCGACCGGCGGCGGTTCGAGTTGCGTCATGGTCGCGCTCCCCGTGCCCGGATCCGAATCGTCAGCTCAGTCCCTTGATCGCGTCGATGACCTTTGCCTGGATCTTCGCCGGGAGCGGAGCGGCGCCCAGGCCCACGAACTGTGCCTGGCCGTCGGTGGCGGCGTAGCCCAGGAAGGAGCGCAGCAGGTCGGCGTGGTCGTCATTGCCGCCGGTGCAGACCAGCTCGTAGGTCACCAGGATCAGCGGGTAGGCACCGGGCGACGTCGTCGCGTAGTCCAGCGACAGCGCCAGATCCTTGCCGGTGACGGTCGCCGCCTGCACCGCCGCTCCCGCGGACTCGGCCGTCAGCGCGACCGCTCCGGCGCCGTTGTCGATCTCGGCCATGGCCAGCTTGTCCTGCTGGGCGTAGCCCCACTCGACGTAGCCGATGGCACCCTCGGTGCTCGCCACGGCCTTGGACACCCCGTCACTGCCCTGCGCGCCGGTTCCGCCCGGGGCCGTCCAGCCCTTACCGCCCGGGAATGTCCAGCCGCCGGCCGCGGCCAGGTAGCGGGTGAAGTTGTCGGTGGTGCCGGAATCCTCCGAGCGGTGCACGGTGGAGATCGCCAGGTCCGGCAGCGTGACATCCGGGTTGAGGGCGGCGATCTCCTTGTCGTTCCAGGTGGTGATGGTGCCGGCGAAGATCTTCGAGAGCACCGTCGGCGTCAGCACCAGGGTGTCGACGCCGGTCAGGTGGTAGGCCACCGCGATCGGGCCGGTGACCATCGGCAGGTTGATGGCGTCGCTGCCCGCGCAACGGCCGGCCTTGGCCTGGGCACGCTGATCGGTGTCCATGGCCGAGTCCGACCCGCCGAAATCGGTCTGCTTGGCGAGGAAGTCGGTGACGCCCTGACCGGACCCACCGCCGCCGTAGTCGTTGATCGACGCTCCGCACTTGGCGTTGTACGCGGTGATCAGCTCCGCCATCACCTTGCCCTGCGCGGTCGACCCGCTGGAGCGCAGGCTGCCGGTGGCGCAGGTGAATCCCTCCGATTCGAAGGTGACGGCGTCCCCGCCGTCGCTCATGCGCTGGCCGGCCGGGGCAACGTCGCCCGTGGTGGTCTCGGCCGCGCCGGAGACGGAACTGCTGTTGTCGTCGGTACCGCAGGCCGCCACGGCGACGATCGCCACCGCGGCGAACGCGGCGGCGGCCGCCTTGCAGAGTCCTCTCACCCGTGTTCCTCTCACTGCATCGGTGACCGCCCGCTGCCGCGGAACGGGCGCCGCATGTCGCGGCACGATGCCGACGCTAGGCAGCGCGGGTGAAACGATCGGGTCGTCGAGGTGAACGCAGGGTGAACGGTGACGGACGATCACGTGACGGCCGCCGTCCGGCGCGGTGGGGCCGAAGGTCAGGCCCTGGTGGCGCCGTCCGGGTCCTCCGGATCGTCGCTCCAGCGAAGCGGGCGGTGCTCCGAGTGCTCCGTCCCGGCCCGCTGCCCGGTGCCGGTGGGCGGCACGCCCGCGGGTCCGGGTTCGCCGGGCACGTCGTCACCGCCGGCGGCTCCGTCACCGACCGACACCGGTGCCTGCGTCGAGGCGTCCGCGTCGTCTGGGTCGTCGCCGAATCGTCGCGCCGGCAGTGCCGCGGCCGCGGCCTGGACCCGTTCGCGGTCCTTGTCCTCCAGCTTGCGGGTGTCCCGCACGCGCACGTACGGCTCGAGATCCGGATCGGCGCCGGACCGGATCACCCGCTCCCGCTCGGTCTCCGAGTCGAACTCCAGCCCCAGCAGGATCGCGATGTTGGAGATCCACAGCCACACCAGGAACACGATCACGGTGGCCAGCGGGCCGTAGGTCTTGTTGTAGGAGCCGGAGAACGACACGTACACCCCGAACAGGCCGGAGGCGATCATCCAGGTGATCACGGCCAGCAGCCCGCCGCGGGTCAGCAGCCGGAACCGCCCGTACTTGACGTTCGGCGTTGCCGCATACAGCAGCGAGAACAGCAGCGCCACGATGATCACCAGGACCGGCCACTTGGCGATCGCCCACACCTGCTGCAGCACATCACCGAGCCCGAGCACCGAGCCGATCTGGTCCGCGATCGGCCCGGTGACGACCACGATCACCGCGCACGCGACCAACAACACGACGACCACGATGGTGGTCAGCAGCCGGACCGGGATGGTCTTCCAGAACGGGCGGCCCTCGCCCACTCCGTACACCGCGTTGGCGGCCCGCATGGACGCCGCGATGTAGCCAGAGGCCGACCACAACGCGACCAGCACACCGACGATGGCGGCAGCGCTCGCGGCACCGGCCTTGCCCTGCACCTGGTCGATCACGCCCGACAGGAAGGTGGTGACGCCACCCGGCGCCACGCTCCTGACGTTGGCCAGCAACCGGTCCGCGGTGTCCGGGCCGATGAGCCCGAGGATGGAGACGAGCACCAGCATGGCCGGGAAGATGGCCAGCACCCCGAAGTAGGTCAGGGCCGCGGCCCTGTCGGTGATGTCGTCCCGTTTGAGCTGCTTGAACGAGCGTTTGAGAATGGTGAACCAGCCCGCCCGATCGGATTCCGCACTGGACGCCGCGGTCGGGCGGTGGTCGGCAGCCGGCATGCTCATCGCGGCACTCCCATCGGCGTCCGGCGTCGGGCGGGGCGCCGGCCTCCCCGTTCCGCCATGCATACCCGCGCCCGCCGGTTGTCTCACATCTGCCCTATCACGGCGAGCGGGCCCGCCCGGCGGCGCCGCGCCGCGATCACCGCCCGGACGGCCCGGTCAGCTGCCCAGCAGGATGGCCGGCGGCGCCACCACCAGCACCGCGGCGCCGGCATAGACCAGCGCGGTGGCCGTGCGGGAGATCCCGCGCCGGGCGGTGCCGATCCGGTCGGCCCTGGCCGCCAGCCGACGGTCCCTGTCGGGGTCGGGCAGGCCGTCGACCGTGAACCGCTCCTCGGCCAGCCGCCGCAACGCGGATCGCAGGTCGCCCGCCGGGCAGCGGCGCAGGGCGGTGTCGTCCGCCAGCATCTCCACCAGCAGATCGACCGCCGACACCGCGGCACGCGCCGTGCGCAGGAACGGAAACGTGCGCGCCCATGCGACGAACGGCTGGATGACCAGATCGTGCCGTCCTCTGGCGTGCGCGCGTTCGTGTTCCAGCACGGCGTTCAGCTCCGCATCGGTCAGGGCGCCGAGGGCGCCGCTGCTCAGCACGACCCGCGGCCGCAGGCCCGGCAGGCAGTAGGCGACGGCACGCGGGTGATCGACCAGCCGCACGTCCAGCCCCCCGTCGCGTCCGCCCACCCGCACCGCGTCGGCGACCAGGTCGAGTTGCCCGCGGTGTACCCGCCGGGCCCGGACGACCCGCGCCGCGGAGGCGATGGTCGCCGTCACCAGCCAGGCCCCGACGGAGCCGGTCAACGCCACACCGAACCAACCCAGCACGTCCAGCTCCGACCAGTGGGAGGGAACCGCCAGCAGCCCCTGCAGCCACCTCGCGTCGATGCTGCCGGCGGCGAGGGTGAGGCCGGCCGTCAGGATCCCGAGGCCGCCGCCCAGCCCGATCGCCTGCCACAGCAGCAGGGCAGCGCGCGGAGACCGCGACGGCCACCGCGCCCTGGCCAGCCGCGCGGAGACCGGCCCGGCCAGC
>JBIQML010000249.1:0-6707 GCA_044463405.1 Nakamurella lactea
CCCATGCTGGAGGACAGCAGTGGCAGGGCCTGCACCAGCGCGCCGATCATGGCGAACACCGACCAGGCGGTCGCGCTGGTCCACCAGGCATCCGAGTCGAACGGAATGGACAGGCCTAGCGGGGTGGCGATCAGCGCCAGCAGGCGGCAGGCCACGGCCACCGCGCTGGAGGTTCGTGGGGCCGGCCCCGGCTGCGGCGCGTCGGACGGCGTCCCCGGACCGCCCGGTGTGGTCCAGCCGGCGGGCTGACCGGGCGCAGTGCCGCCCCAGCCGGAGATGGTGCCAGGTGCCGGGGTAGGGCCGGCGAATCCGGTGCCGGCGGGCGGCGGGCCCGCGGAACCCGGGCCGGATGGAGGGGGATTGCCGAATCCGCTGCCGGCGAAGCCACCGAGGCCATGGGCCGGGTACGGCGCGCCGGCGGCCTGGTGCGGCGGTCCTTGCTGGGGCGGTCCCTGGTGCGGCGGTCCCGGATTCGGCGGTCCTTGCTGGGGCGGTCCCGGATTCGGCGGTCCTGCTTGGGGCGCTTGGTGTTCTTGCTGTCCTTGCTGTCCTTGCTGCCGTGGCGCGCTGCTCGCCGATGTCGCGCCGGTGCCCGTGTCGGAGATGGGATGGGTCATAGGAGACCGCCTTTCGTCGTGCCGCGCCTCACGGCCGGTGGTCCTGTAGCCCCGAACGCGCCGGAGCCCGCCGGGGCGACCATCGTGTCATCCGTGCACCACCGGGCCCGGTCCGAGATGTCGGACCGGGCCCGGTGCGGTACCCCGGCGTGGGGCGCCCGCTTCGCCGCCCTTGCCGGCGACGGTGGATTCCCGGCGTGGGACCGTCACCGGGACAATCGCCTCGGCGGAAAGTCAGGTGTCCATAGGACGGCGCGACAATACGATCGGTTCCATCCTCGCCATGACGCGCAGCCCCGGCCACTACCCTGGGTCGGTGCCCACCTTCGCGCTGCCCCTGCGGGAGTACGCGCTGGTTTTCGGTGTCGCGGTCCTGGTCACGTTCCTGGCCACCGGGCTGATCCGGGTGTTGGCCGTCAAGATGGGGGCATTCACGCCGATCCGGGAACGGGACATGCACTCGGTGCCGATCCCGCGAATGGGAGGCGTGGCCGTCTATCTCGGGATCGCCGTGGCGCTGGTGCTGGCCGCCCAGCTGCCCCAGTTGAATGGCGCCTTCACGTCCTCCAGCCAGTTGCTCGGAGTCCTGATCGCTGGCGGGGTGATCTGCGGGGTCGGCGTGCTGGACGACCGGTTCGACCTGGACGCCGTCACCAAACTCGCCGCGCAGGTGCTGGCCGCCGCGATCCTGGTGTTCTTCGGCGTCCAGTGGTTCGTCATGTGGCTGCCCTCCGGGGGTGACGCCGGCGGCACCATCGTCACTCTCGACGCCTACCAGTCGACCATGGTGACCGTTCTGATCACCCTCGTGCTGACCAACGCGATGAACTTCATCGACGGGTTGGACGGGCTGCTCGCCGGCGTCGCTGCCATCTCCGGGATCGCCCTGTTCGTGTTCTCCGCGCACGTGCTGGAGGTGTCGGCGGACGACAGCTCCGCCTCGCAGGCGCCGCTGGTGGCCGCCGCCCTGGTAGGCGCCTGCGTAGGATTCCTGCCGCACAACTTCTATCCGGCAAGGATCTTCATGGGCGACGCCGGCTCGATGTTCATCGGGTTGACGATGAGCGCCGGCATCGTCGGGGCCGGCGGCACCATCAGCTCGTCGAGCTACGGCGCCCGCACCACGGTGGCGGCCCTCGCGCCGTTGATCGTGGCGCTGGCAGTGGTGTTCATCCCGTTCCTGGACTTCCTGATGGCGGTGATCAGGCGGACCAGGGAGGGCCGGCACCCGTTCAGTGCCGACAAGCGGCATCTGCATCACCGCATGATGGCGCTGGGACACACGCACCGGCAGGCCGTGCTGGTGTTCTACCTGTGGGCGGCCGTGGTGTCCGGAGGAGCGGTGTCGCTGGCCTTCGTACCCTGGCAGCAGGCGGTGTGGCCGTGCGTCGCTGCCGTGCTGGTGGCCCTGGTCGTGACGGTGTGGCCGCGGATTCGCGCGCACCGGCTCCGGGCATCTCGAGCGAACGTTCAGGCACCGTGAGCGACGCCGGAGCGGAGGAAGCCCGTCGCGACGGAGTCGCAGGGCGGGGGAGCGCAGCGCGGAGTGAACAATGGGCACCGTGAACACCCAGCCGACCGATCGGCCCGACCTTCCGCTGCAGCAGGTCCAGAAGGCGGCCGAGCGCAGCCGCGCGGCCGGACCGTGGTCGATCGACCACCTGCGGATCTGCTGGATCGTGCTGCTAGCTGCCGGGGCGGTGCTGGCGTTGGTGGTCGGGCTGGTGGCCGGGGGCACCGCGCTGGCGGGCGTGGCGGTCGGCATCGGCATCGTCGGGCTGTTCTTCACCATCTCCACGCTGGTCATCGCTGCCGTGGGTGCCCGGCATCCGAAGGCCGTGCTCGGCGCCGCGCTGGCCGCCTATCTGGTGAAGATCGTGGCACTGGGAGTGGTCATCGTGCTGTTCCCGGCGGACGGGCCGGTCTCCCCCCGCTGGATGGCCATCGCGGTGGTGATCGGGCTGGTGTGCTGGCTGGGCGCTCACCTGCGGTACGTCTGGACCGCCAAGCTGTTCTACGTCGACCCCGGGTGAGCGCCGACGCGGCGCGCGCCCACCGCCTCTGAGCAGGGATTTTCCCCGGATCCGCGGCAGCGCCCGGCACTGTGGTGAAGGGCACGTTCCCGCGCTGGGAAATGGGTCATCCGGATGCCGAGCGTGACCGGAGGTGCTGATAGGGTCGCTGTGTCATGAGAAAGAAGCGGTCCGCGCCCGGAGCCGCGTCCAATGGGGCGGCAATGGGTTGGGCTGCGACTTCGACCCTGCTCGGCGGACTGGTTGTGTGGGGCGGCGTCGGGTGGCTGCTGGATCTGTGGTGGGGAACGCGCTTCGCCACTCCGATCGGGGTCATTCTTGGCATGGCACTCGGGATCTACGCCGTCGTGATGCGATATGGTCGCGATCCGCTTCCCGACAACACTCGACCGAAAGACCCGGTCCCCGGGTCCAAACCGGCCAGTCTCGAGAGGTAATCCACGGTGGGTCCCAGTCCGGCACTGACCGCCCTGCTTGCCGCGCAGGGTGGTGGCGACGGTAGCGGCTTTCAGCCGCCGACGGTCGAGGAGTCCTTCTTCTTCGACCGTCTCGGCGACGGCACGATCATCGCCTCATGGAAGGTCGTCGGCCTGCTGATCATCGGCACGGTCTTCATCATCGTGTTCTTCCTGGCGGCCGCGCGCCGCGCCCGGATCGTCCCGACGAAGTTCCAATTCTTCGCCGAGGGCATGTACGGGTTCGTGCGCAACTCGATCGCGATCGAGGTCATGGGCAAGCTGGGCCGTGGCTGGGCGCCGTTCCTGGCCACCATGTTCATGTTCATCTTCGTGATGAACATCTACGAGATCATCCCGGTGGCGTCGATCCCCGTCACCTCGCACTTCGTCTTCCCGGCCGCCCTCGCCCTGCTGACCTGGGTGCTGTACAACCTCGTCGGCATCCGAAAGCACGGCTTCTTCGGTTACCTCAAGAGCCAATGCGTGATCCCGGGCATCCCGTGGCCGGTGCACATCCTGCTGATCCCGATGGAGTTCTTCTCCAAGATCCTGCTGCAGCCGTTCACCCTGGCCGTCCGACTCTTTGCCAACATGTTCGCCGGCCACATGCTCGTGGTGGTCGCCGGTGCCGGCACCATCTACCTGCTGGAATCGGGCGGCATCAACTACGCGATGGCGGTGCTGCCCGCCCTGGCCAGCGTCGGGCTGTGGTTCTTCGAGCTGCTGATCTGTGCCCTGCAGGCCTATGTGTTCGTCCTGCTGACAGCCATTTACCTGGAAGGCGCCATGGCGGATTCGCACTGACCTTCCGACCCTTCCGGCCAACGCCGGATATCGACGCACCAAGCACCATCCGACGCAACGCAGTAGCAACCCGGCCCGCACCGGCGGAACCGGGGAACCACCGAAAGGGAGAAGCACCACATGGCCATCCAGGCTCTCGCCGCCGCCGACGCCGTCAGCGGCACCATCGACATCGCCGGCAATCTCGGTGCCATCGGATACGGTCTGGCCGCCATCGGCCCCGGTATCGGTGTGGGCATCGTGTGGGCGGCGTACATCCAGTCGACCGCCCGGCAGCCCGAATCGGCGGGCCTGACCCGGACCTACGCCTTCCTCGGCTTCGCGGTGTCCGAGGCGCTGGCGCTGCTCGGCTTCGTGGTGCCGTTCATCTACTGATCCGATCCCGGCGAAGGTGTCCCGGCCGATGACGGCCGGGACGTCGTTCAACTGAAAGGTTTGATGGCCCGTGCCAAGCATCATGCCGGCCGCGGCGGAGGAACACGGCCCCGCCGTACTGGGCCTGCCCTGGGGCGAGCTCGTCATCGGGGTCGTCTGCTTCGCGATCCTGGTCCTCGTGCTGGGCAAGTACGCCTGGCCGATGTTCGAGAAGGCGTACGCCGCCCGGACCGAGGCCATCGAGGGCGGGATCGCCAAGGCCGAGCAGGCGCAGGCGGAGGCCGCGGCGGCGCTGGAGCGCTACAACCAGCAACTGGCCGGGGCGCGCGAGGAGGCGGCCAAGATCCGCGAGGACGCCCGGCTGCAGGCCCAAGCCATCCACGACGACATGCTGGCCAAGGCACGCTCCGAGACCGAGCGGGTCGCCGCGTCCGGCCGCGCCCAGCTGGAGGCGCAGCGGGCACAGATCGTCGCGGAGTTGCGCGCCGATCTGGGCCGCACCGCGGTCGACCTGGCTGGCCGGGTGGTCGGCGAGTCGCTCGAGGACGAGGCGCGCCAGAGCCGCACGGTCGAACGGTTCCTCGCGGAGCTGGAGAACTGATGGCCGGCCTGGCGTCCCAACAGGCGCTCGCCAAGTCCACCGAGGCGCTGCTGACGGCTGCCGCGACCATGGACGAGCTCGCGCTCGGCACCGTGGGGCAGGACCTGGCGTCCTTCGCCGTGGTGCTCGGTCATCAGCCGCACCTTCGGCGGCTGCTCACCGAGACCACCATCGCGGCCGAGGCGAAGGCCGACATGGCGACCCGGCTGCTGTCCGGCAAGGTGGGCGAGCGGTCGCTGCAGATCATCACCGGGTCGCTGGCGCACCGCTGGTCGGGTGGCCGCGACCTGGTCGACGGGCTCCGCCGGCTGTCCCGGATCGCCACCTTCCTGCAGGCCGAGCGTGCCGGCGAGTTGGACGACGTGGAGGACCAGCTGTTCCGGTTCGGTCGGATCGTGGACGCCAACCCGGAGCTGGCGGTAATCCTGGACGACCCCGCCACCAAGCCGGAGGCCCGGGCCGAACTGGTCACCCGGCTGCTGGACGGCAAGGCGCACCGGATGACGGTCGACCTGCTCACCGCGCTGGCCCGGGACCCGGGCGGGCGCGCCTTCTCGCACGGTGTCTCCGAGTTGGTCAGCCAGGCCGCGGAGCGCCGGGACAAGCTGGTGGCCTCCGTCACCTCCGCCATCCCGCTCACCGACGACCAGACCACCCGGCTGCGTGCCGCGCTGCGCGGCATCTACTCCCGGGACGTGGCGGTGCACGTACTGATCGATCCTGCGCTTCGCGGCGGGCTGCGCGTACGCGTCGGTGACGAGGTCATCGACGGCAGCACCTCGGGCAGACTGGACGCCATCCGGCAACGGCTGGCCCGATGACCGCCGGCCGCCGAGCCGTGCCCGCCGCCCGCCACGCCACCGCAACGACCCGCACCACCATCTGATGAGGAACGGATAACGATGACCGAGTTGACGATCTCCCCCGACGAGATCCGCTCCGCGATCGAGGGCTATGTCGCCGACTACGCGCCCTCGGTCAGCCGCGAGGAGGTCGGCATCATCTCCTCCACCGGCGACGGCATCGCCACCGTGGAGGGGCTGCCCTCCACGATGGCCAACGAGCTGCTGCAGTTCCCCGGAGGGGTGCTGGGCGTCGCGCTGAACCTGGACGTGCGGTCCATCGGCGCCGTGATCCTGGGTGACGCGGAGAAGCTCGAGGAGGGCCAGCAGGTCACCCGCACCGGCGAGGTGCTCTCCGTCCCGGTCGGCGACGCCTTCATGGGCCGGGTGATCGACCCGCTGGGCCACCCCATCGACGGGCTGGGCGACATCGCCGCGGAGACCGACCGGCAGCTGGAACTGCAGGCGCCCAGCGTGGTGCAGCGCCAGGAGGTGGCCGAGCCGCTGCAGACCGGCATCAAGGCCATCGACGCCATGACGCCGATCGGGCGCGGGCAGCGGCAGCTGATCATCGGTGACCGCAAGACCGGCAAGACCGCGGTCTGCGTGGACACCATCATCAACCAGCGGGCCAACTGGGAGTCCGGCGACGAGAAGCTGCAGGTGCGCTGCATCTACGTGGCGGTCGGGCAGAAGGGCACCACCATCGCCGGCGTGCGGCAGGCCCTGGAGGACGCCGGAGCGCTCGAGTACACCACGATCGTCGCCGCGCCGGCGTCGGACTCGGCCGGGTACAAGTGGCTGGCCCCGTACACCGGGTCGGCCATCGGCCAGCACTGGATGTACCAGGGCAAGCACGTGCTGATCGTCTTCGACGACCTGTCCAAGCAGGCCGAGGCGTATCGGGCGATCTCGCTGCTGCTGCGCCGCCCGCCGGGCCGCGAGGCCTACCCCGGTGACGTGTTCTACCTGCACTC
>JBIQML010000250.1:0-6706 GCA_044463405.1 Nakamurella lactea
GCCTCACCTGGACCTCCCCCACCAACCACCAATACCCCACCGAACCCGCACACCTACTCACCGACCACCCACCCGGCACCGGCCCGCCTGACACCGGCATCGACCCACCCGACGACGACCCACCCCCCTTCTAGGCCGCCTCGGGCACCCCTTCCGGACCGCCTCGTGACGCTCGAGCCGGCACCGGCCCCTCCGCGGCCACCTACCCTGGTGGAGATCACGTGTTCCGTCCGGGGTGGAGGCTCGATGAGGCAAGTGCGGGCGCTGGTGACCGTCGGCGTCACCGCCGTCGTGCTCGGATCGGCGATCATCGCGGTGATGCACGTGGTCGGTCCGGGTGCCGCGATCTCTCCCGTCCGGCGAACCATCAGCGAGTACATGCTCACCAGCGTCGCCTGGGCGTTCGACGTGGCCGTACTGGTGATCGCCGCCGGATCGATGGCCATCCTGATCGCCGTCGCGGCGGCCGGCGACCAGACCCGGTTCCACGACCAGACCCGGCTCCACGACCAGATCGCGCCTCGCGACCAATCTCGGCCACCGGACGGCGCGAGCCGCGTCGGGCTGCTGCTCGGCATCCTTTGGGTGGCCGGACTGATCACCCTGGTGGCGTTCCCGAAGGCCGATTGGGCGCTCGGACCCAGCCTGTCCGGTCAGATCCACCGGTACGCGAGCCTGATGGCGTTCCTCGCCCTACCCGCAGCAGTGGTCACCCTGCTGCGCCGCAGAACCTCCCGCGACACACCGGCATTCGGCCCCGCGCGCGCCGCGACCGGGCTGGCGTTCGCCTCGCTCGCCTGGTTCGTGCCGGTCATCGTCGCCATCGTCATCGCCGGCAAGCACGGCGCCTGGTGGCTGGCGGTACCGCTGGGTCTGCTGGAGCGAGGCATGGCGGTGACGGAGATCGCGGCCCTGGTCGTCCTGGCCGTCTGGGCCGCACGCACGGCGCGAGCCCCGGCTACCCAGGTCATCGACGAACCCGCCGCCGTAGGGCTGGCGCCGAGCGGGGACCTGGCCGTCACCGACCCGGCCGTACCCTGATCGGTCCCTCCACAATCCCCGCACCGCTCCTGCCACTCCCCCTACCGCTGCTCGCGAACCCGTCCCTGCGACCGTCCGATCGCCGACCCCCGCACCTGCCCGCGCACCGCGGCGATCGCGTCCGGACCCACCCGGCAGCAGCCGCCGATCAGCCCGGCACCGGCCGCCACCCAGTCGGTCACCATCGCCGGCCGGAACGTGCTGGGGCCGGTCCATCGCCGGGCCTCGGCGTCCCAGCCCTCGCCGCTGTTCGGATAGACCACGCCCGGCTTGCCGGACTCCGTCACCGCCGTCGAGACCAACGCGGCCGCCTGCTCGGCCGCGCAGCAATTGACACCCACCGCGATGACCTCGGCGACGTCGCCGGCCATCGCGAACACCTCGTCCGCCCGCTCCCCCGCCCTGGTCCGCGCCACACCGTCGGACAGCGTGCAGGTCAGCGACAGCCAGGCGGCCACCCCGCCGCCGTCCAGTTCGGCGAGCAGCGCCTCGGCCTCCGCGGCGCACGGCACGGTCTCGACCGCCAGCACGTCGGCACCGGCCTCGGCCAGCACCGCCAGCCTGGGCCGGTGCCATTCCCGCAACTGCCCGACCGTCATCCCGTAGTCCCCGCGGTACTCCGACCCGTCGGCCAGCACCGCGCCGTACGGCCCGACGGAGGCCGCTACCCAGCGATCCCCGTCACCGCCCGCCTCGTCCCTGGCACGCACGGCCAACTGCACGCTGCGACGCAGCAACCCTGCCGCCGCGTCCCGGCCCAACCCCAGGGACCCGAATCCCTCGAACGACCCCTGGTAGGACGCCGAGGTGGCGACCTGTGCCCCCGCCGCATAGAAGTCCGCATGCGCCGCCACGATCTCATCCGGGTCGTCGGCCAGCAGCCGGGCGGACCACAACTCCGACGACAGGTCGTTGCCGCGAGCCTCCAGCCGGGTCGCCAGGCCGCCGTCCAGCACCACCGGGCCGATGGCGAGGGCCCGTTCCAGGGTCGGTCTCACGCCCCGACTCTGCCACGCCACGGAGCCGTCGATCCAGGTCAGGGCGCCGTTGACGGTGATCCGATCGCAACATGCCGTCCTCGCGTGTCGCCGCCCCGCCCGGCAACGTGCAAGGGACACTGTGCCCGGTCGTCCGCCCGCGTCGGGCGGGCCGTTCATCGGTGGAGGGGTCATGAACATGCGGAAGCTGGCCGCGGAGGCGTTGGGCACCGCGTTGCTGGTCATCATCGGCGTCGGGGTCGCCACCCTGTGCTTCGGATTCAAGGTCACCGGATCGAGCGGCGCCGCCGGTGTCGTCGCGACCGCGCTGGCATTCGGGCTGGTGCTGCTGGTGATGGTGTACGCCATCGGCTCCGTCTCCGGCTGCCACATCAACCCGGCGGTCACCATGGGTTTCCTGGTCGCGGGACGGATGTCCGTCACCGAGGCGGTCGGCTACTGGGTGGCGCAGATCGTGGGGGGCATCGTCGGCGCCGCGATCCTGCGCGTCATCTTCGCCGCGGCCACCGACTACAGCACCAGCGCCCAAGGTCTGGGCACCGACGGGTACGGCGAGAACTCCATGGTCGGACTGAACGCGGGCGGCGCCTTCCTCGCCGAGGCGGTGCTGACCTTCCTGTTCGTGCTGGTCGTCCTGGTGGCAACCCGGCCGGAGGCATCCGCGGCGGTGGCGGCATTGGGCATCGGACTGGCGCTGAGCACGGTGCACCTGCTCGGCATTCCGCTGACCGGCACCTCGGTGAACCCGGCCCGCAGCATCGGCCCGGCGCTGTTCGTCGGCGGGTCCGCGCTGTCCCAACTGTGGCTGTTCATCGTGGCGCCGCTGGTCGGTGGGGCGGTCGCCGCGCTGGCTGCCCGGCTGTTCTACTCGGCCAAGGAGGCCACCGAGGCGGCCAGGACGGGTCCGGTGGCCGCGGAGTAGCCGCCACACCGGGGTCACGCACTGGGGGGACGGCCGCCACCAAACAGACTGCCGCGCACTGGGCCAAACGCGACACACCGGATACGGTGGGCACATCGCGCGTGCGCGCGGCACCCGGTGACGGCGAGCGCCGCCCGGGCGAACCCCAGCGGAGGCGACCATGGCGGTGCAGCAACACAAGTTCCTTCTCGACGAGTCCGAGATGCCCACCCGCTGGTACAACATCATTCCGGACCTGCCGGCCCCGCCCCCGCCGCCGCTGCACCCGGCCACCCACGAGCCGGTCGGTCCGGACGCGCTCGCCCCGCTGTTCCCGGACGCGCTGATCGCCCAGGAGGTCTCCGGCGAGCGCTACATCGACATCCCCGACGAGGTGCAGGAGGTCTACCGGCTCTGGCGACCGTCGCCGCTGTACCGGGCGCTGCGCCTGGAGAAGGCCCTGGGCACCCCGGCGCGCATCTACTACAAGTACGAGGGCGTCTCGCCGGCCGGCTCGCACAAGCCGAACACCGCCGTGCCGCAAGCGTTCTACAACGCGCAGGCCGGCGTGAAGAAGCTGACCACGGAGACCGGTGCCGGGCAGTGGGGCACCGCGCTGGCCTTCGCCTGCGCGCTGTTCGGCCTGCAGTGCGAGGTCTGGCAGGTCGGCGCGTCCTACGACTCCAAGCCCGGGCGCAAGACGCTGATCGAGACCTTCGGCGGCACCATCCACCGCTCGCCGTCCCGGCTCACCAACGCCGGTCGGCAGTTCCCGGAGGATCACACCGGCTCGCTGGGCATCGCCATCTCGGAGGCCGTGGAGGTCGCCGCCGGATCCGACGACACCAAGTACGCCCTCGGCTCGGTGCTGAACCACGTGCTGATGCACCAGACCGTGATCGGCGAGGAGGCGCTGGCCCAGCTCAAGCTGGCCGGCGAGGACTCGGTCGACCTGCTGGTCGGCTGCACCGGCGGCGGCTCCAACTTCGGCGGCCTGAGCTTCCCGTTCCTCCGGGAGAAGCTGGCCGGCCGGATGTCACCGACCATCCGCGCCGTCGAGCCGGCGTCCTGCCCATCGCTGACCCGCGGCGAGTACCGCTACGACTTCGGCGACACCGCAGGCATGACACCGCTGTTCAAGATGCACACCCTCGGCCACGACTTCGTGCCCGACCCGATCCACGCCGGCGGGCTGCGCTACCACGGCATGGCCCCGCTGCTGAGCCACATCTACGAGCTCGGCCTGATGGAGGCGATCGCCATCGACCAGACCGAGTGCTTCGCCGCGGCCGTCCAGTTCGCCCGCACCGAGGGCATCGTGCCGGCGCCGGAACCCACCCATGCGCTGGCCGCGGCGATTCGGGAGGCGTTGGCCTGCAAACAGACCGGTGAGGAGAAGGTGATCGTGACGGCCCTGTGCGGGCACGGCATGCTCGACCTGGCCGCCTACGACTCGTTCCTGCACGGCAGCATGGTCGACTCCGGGCTGTCCGACGAGGCCCTGGCGAAGGCACTCGCGGACGTGCCGGTGGTCGCCGGAGCCTGACGGTCAGGGCGCCGAGCGAGGCCCGAACCGGCGGCCGCAGCCGCCGTGCCGGTGTCGGCCGAAGACGAGCAGCGCCAACCCGATCCAGAACAGCGGGATCAGGATGAACCCGTGCGTCAGGGCGATCAGCAGCAGCACGCCGAGGATCACCGGTACCAGCGCGACGGGACGGCGGTGACGATACCCACCGGGCCGCCCGCGCCACCGGCCGGCCGGGCCGTACCCGGGATCACGCCAGGACGATCCCGGGTCGCGACGCCATCCGGATTCGCCGCCGTCCCAGGCGTCCTCGTCACCGCCCCAGGTGTTCTCGTGACCGGCCCAGGTGCTCTCGTCACCGGCCCAGCCGGCATAGCCGGCGCCGGGGCGGTCGTCCGGCAGGTCGGCCAGCAGCGCAGGCAACTCATCCAGGTAGGTCACCGCGTAGGCCTGCCGGACCCGCTCGTCGTACTCCGTCGCGGTCAGCCGGCCGGCGGCGAAGTGCTCGGAGAGCCGGTCCACGGTGGCCTGCCGGTCGCTGTCGGCGGCGCGCATCCGGGGGTCGGGCGTGTTGGGCATATCGGGTGTGTTGGACACGGCCACGGCTACTCCTCCTCGGTGTTGGTCGTGCCGTCGTCGGCGTCGGTGTCCGCGTCGGCGTCTGAGTCTGCCTCACCGGCGTCGTCACCGTTCTCATCGCTGACGTCGTCGCCCAGGATCCGGTACAGGTCCGAGCGGGTGCGGGCCAGCACCGCCCGGGCGCGCTCGACCTGGGCGGACGACCCGGTCCGCATCACGTGCAGGAACGCCGCTGCCACCCCGAACACGAGATCGCCCATCTCCGTGCTGCTCTCGTCCCGCCGGGGCGCCATGCCGTCCCACAGGTCGGCGAACTCCTCGGTGCGGTCGGCCACGTGGTGCTGGCCGTCCTCGGTGAGGCGGTAGACCCGGCGGCCGTCGTGCTCGTCGGCGCGCACCAGGCCCTCGTCCTCCAGCTGCTGCAGCGTCGGATACACCGAGCCGGGGCTGGGCCGCCAGGCGCCGCCACTGCGCCGCCCGATCTCCTGGATCATCTGGTAGCCGTGCATCGGCTCCTCGGCGAGCAGCGCCAGCAGCGCCGAGCGGACGTCGCCGCGCCCGGCCCGCGAGCCCCGGTGGTGCCGGTGGCCCTTCCCCCACGGTGGCCCCCACGGGCCGCCCCAGGGCGGGCCTCCCCACGGCTCCGAGCGTGGACCGCCCCCGCGCGGACCGTCACCACGCTCGTCGTCCCGCGGCGGCCGCGGCGGCCGAGGCGCGCGGGGCGGCGGACCGGCCGGCGGCCCGAAGCCCATCTCTCCGGCCAGCCGCCGCAGGAACTCCGGAATCTCCCGGAAGTCGCCGGGGCCGGAGCCCCATCCCTGTCCAAGTCCCGACATCATGTCCTCCTCGATCGAATGACTGAGCTCGATAGCTCTCGATAGGTCAACGATATATCGAAAGCAGTCGCTCAGGCAGGGTCGAGGCAGGAATCAGGGTGCTTTCAGGGTTCACCCGGAGCCGCATCTGCCAGTGTTCAGCAGCCCCAACTGCCGGTCAGCAACCCGCGAGCAGCCGATCGGCTGCGGTTCAGCGGCCGGCGAGCAGCTCGTCGAGCTTCTGATAGCCCTCGATCACACCGGTGTCCATGCCGCTGGACAGGATCATGTCGCGGATCTGCAGCGACTCCACGACCGACAGGGCCACGGTCCGGGTGCGGCCCCCGCCGAGGTCCTGGAACGTCATGGTCTCCAGGCTGACGCCGTCCGGGTAGCCCAGGTAGGTGAAGGTCTGCACCAGCCGCTCGTGCGGGCGCACCTCGTGGAACGAGCCGTAGAACGCGGCGACCTCCTCGCCGTCACGGAAGGAGGCGTAGCGCCAGCTACCGCCGGTGCGGGCGTCCCAGTACTCGATCCGGCTCTCGATGCTGCGCGGGCCGATCCATCGGACGAACAGCTCTGGCTCGACCCAGGCGCGGAACACCCGCTCCGGCGGGGCGTCGAAGTCGCGCACGATCTGGATGGTCGGCACGTCGGGATCGGCCTGGATGCTGGTCTCGTGGGTGCTGGTGGTGGTCATGATGCTGCTCCTTGCTGGTCGGTGGTGCGTGCCGTGGGCGTGCCCGGATGGCCCGCCCCGGAGTCGGATTCGTCCATCTCGGCGAGCACGGCGTCGAGGCGCCGGTAGCGCTCCTCGGCCTGCCGCCGGTACCGCTCGATCCACTTG
>JBIQML010000251.1:0-6697 GCA_044463405.1 Nakamurella lactea
GAGACCGCCCAGGTAGGCCGCGAACCGCAGCCCGGTCGCGTGCTCGGCCTCGGCGATCACGTCGTCCAGTCCCTGGAGCTGGCGGGTGGTCAGCGCCTGGGGCGTGTCGAGGGGACCCATCGGCGGATTGATCTGCGCCACCGCTCCGCCGGGCAACCGGACCAGGGCGTGGCCGGAGTCGTCACCAGGTGCCACGAGCGCCTCCTACGGTGGTACCGATGCGGTCGGCGATCGGCATGGAGATGACCGGGGTATCCCCGGCCCACAGCTGATCGGGGTACTCCCACGGCTCGCCCGGCCGGTAACCGACCCGGCGGTGACGATGTCCCAGGCCCACCGTCAGCACCGCTATCACCCCGACGATGACACCCGGAATCGCCACGTAGACACCGAGGACCTCTAGCACGCTCACGGTGTCACGGTAGCCGACCCGATGGTGGCGCGCGCATGCTGCCTGCCGTCCGCGCGTCGGTCGCGTGTCGCCCGCTCCGCTCGCCGCACCCGCCGCTCCCTCGCGTGCCGGCCGTGCTCGGCTGCGATCAGGTGGCCGGGCCGCCCCGGTCCGCGTTCGCGGACCCGGGGACGACGAATCCGGTGGCGGGCGGTTCATTCTCGGCGCGCACGAACGCCCGCGCGACGACCACCCCCAACGCCAGGATCATCAACCCGGAGGCGGTGAACACGGTGGGCACGTGCCATACCTCGCCGACCGCGCCCCCCAGGGCAGCGCCCAGCGGGTTCACCCCCCACGCCACGACGCGGAACGCGCTGGACACCCTGGCGATCATGTCGTGCCGGGTGCTGCGCTGGCGCCGGGTGGCCGACAGCACGTTCCAGGTCCCGCCGGCCAGGCCCATCACGCCATAGCACGCCCAGCCGACGGCGGGATGCGGGAACAGGCCCATCAGCAGCATGGTGCCGCCGATGCCGGTCAACGCCAGCATCATCACCGGGCCGCCGCGGAAGCGGGCGGAGATCTTTCCGACCAGCGCTGCGGCGATCAGGGTGCCGACCGAGTACGCGGCCAGCAGCGTCGGATACAGCGCGTCGGACAGGTGCAGGTTCCCGGTGGCGTACAGCACCAGCTGGCCGTCGACGGCGGCGTTGCCGATCGCCATGACGGCCACCGTGATCACCAGCACCCGCAGCGTGGAGTTGCGTGCCAGCTCGCGAAGTCCGGAGGCGATCTGCAGGCGTTCCCGGCCTCCCCCGGTGGGAACCGGACGAACCAGTTCGGGCAGCTTGATCAGCGGCGCGATCACCGCGGCGGATATCACGAACAGCACGCCGGAGATGGCGAACGGCAACCAGCCGGCCACCACGAACAACGCGCCGCCCAGCAGCGGGCCGACCAGGTCGAGGGCGATCGTCTCCACCGTGACGAACCGGGCGTTGGCCCGTTCCAGCACCGGCGCCGGCACGGTTCGCACCAGCAGGCTCTGCGCGGCGCTGTCGGCGAACGTCTCCCCCGCGGTGATGACGAACCCGACCACACACAGCAGGACGATGGTGGCAGTCCCGGTGACGATCAGCGCCATCAGCGCGAAGGTGGCGGCCGCGCGGACCAGGTGCGCGATCATCACGCTGCGGGCCGCGTTCATCCGATCGGCCAGCGCCCCGGCCGGCACCGCGATGAGCAGCCACGGGAGAGCGCTGGCGACGGCCACCGCGGCGACCGCGGCCGGCGAGCGATCAATGGCCGCCGCCAGCAGAGGCAGCGCGACGACCCGCAGCCCGTCACCGGACAGCGAGCCCGCCCAGGCGCCGATCAGCAGACGGAACGACCGCGGGATAGCAGGCACGGGACTCGGTGACGAAGACCCGCCCACCCGCGCCCCCTCTTGCCAGGACCTGCCGGGCGGCGCCCGGACCATGCCTCAGTCTGCCAACTGTGTCCACATTGTGAGCACACACCCGCGCGCCGGCCTAGAACGTCCGATTTCGGCATTTTTCGGACTTTTGGCCCGCTCGGTCCCCCTGACCTGCGGAAACGTCACTCCGCGCGACGGCCGCCGCCCGGAACCACTACTCGGAAGACGGCCAAGGTTACCCGACGTCACGGCTCTTTCGGATGATTCTTATCGTCGGAGCGACGGTACGAACGCATGAGATTCACCCGTTTGCCAATCTCGTTGACGACGACTAGCCCCTCGGACTTCGGCGAGCGGCACTCACCGTGAGTCCAGGGGCTTTCCGGCCATTCGAGTGGTTTCCCACGTGTCTTACACTGGGCAGGCTGCATAACACATCGGACAGACACCGAGAGTGATTGTGTTGCACCGCCTCTCGTATCGGTCGCAACGATCCGAGAGGCAACAAGCCATAGTGTGTCGCCTTCCCCCAAGGCGCCACTCCATCGTAGACCCCATCATAGCGGTGGGGGAACACCGGAGGTAAGAAAATGACCGAGTTCCGTGGCACCCGTGTTGGTCGTGGCACCCGTGTTGGCCGTGGCACCCGCGTTGGCCGTGGCACCCGCGTTGGCCGTGGCACCCGCGTCGGCCGTGGCACCCGCGTCGGCCGTGGCACCCGCGTCGGCTGAACCCCGCCTTCTAGGCCTGAGGCCTTTCGCCTGAAGTCGGGCTGACGTACCGGCGTTGTCACGCCTGCCCGTCAGGCCGGCTATTTGTGTCAGGGCCATCCGTGGACGATCCATCCGTGGACGATAGAGCCCGCCAGCGCTGACCAGCGCCCCTCTGCACGAACCAGCGTCGCCTGCGGCGTCGACCGGGCCGGCTAGGTCCGAGAGGCAGGCGCCAGCACCATCTCGATCCTGCCGTCCGCCTGGCAGCATGCGCTGCCGCGGCGGTACGCACGTCGAGCGTGGCATCTGGGTGGCGTTGCGTTGCGATGGTGACACGCGGCGTAACGATACACAGGTTCCTGCCGTCGCACGGCGGTAGGGACAATGGCGTCGTGACATCACCACCAGCCGATGCCCCCGTGTCGTTCTACGACGAGGTCGGCGGGCATGCCACGTTCGACGGCATCGTGACCCGGTTCTACCGGATCGTGGAGACCGATCCCGTCCTGCGCCCGCTTTATCCCGAGCCCGACCTGTCCGGCGCCACCTGGCGGCTGGCCGCCTTCCTGGAACAGTACTGGGGAGGGCCACGCACCTATTCGGAACGGCGCGGCCATCCGCGGCTGCGGATGCGACACGTGCCCTATTCGATCGGGCAGGTCGAGCACGATGCCTGGCTTTCGGCGATGCGGCGCGCCATCGACGGCTCGCCGCTGACCGATGAGCAGCGCGCCAAGCTGTGGTCCTACCTGGTGATGGCCGCGGGCACGCTGATCAACAGTCCACGCTGATCAACAGTCCACGCTGACCACCGGTCGTCGACGGCGGTGCCGGCCCGGCGAGGACCCGAGCCGGCATCCAGCGATCGATCAGACCAGCAGCGGTAACGCGGCCAGCCGACGCCGCGTCACGGCGCCGTAGCGACCGTCCACCCGCAACCAGGTCCGAGTGGCGCGGACCCGCACGATCTCGTCCGGGCCCTCGCCGACGAACCCCATGGCCGAGAGCGCGAACACCACCCGCATCGGCACCGTCAATTCCATGCCGGCGCCGCTGACGGTCAGCACCGGCGAGTCCAGCAGCGTCGCGGGTATCGACGGTGTTCCATGCCGGCCGGTGGCGTCCTGGTCGGCGCTGCGAGCCGCGTCGGTCCCGGCCCGTACCAGCTCGGCGATCCGTTCTGCGGGGATCCTGTCCACCTCGATCCAGCCGTCCGGCGGCGGGACGCGGGCGCGCCAGGCCGCCTCGGCGCTGCGCCCGGGGTCCACCCGCTCGGCGGTCGACACGGCCAGCCCGGTCAGCAGGTCGGCCGCGCGGACGGTGACGGTCGAGGGTTCCAGCCGGCCGTCCACAGCGCGGGTGGCGAGCACTTCGAACGGCGTGTCGGCCCACAGCGTCACCCGTTGCCCGTCCGCGACCAGCCGCACGGGGATCGACGGGTCCCACCGCGCGACCCGACCGGCGAACGCCGACGCATCGGACCGGTCGGCCGCCGTGGAGAGGACCAGTACGGCCACGGCTCAGCCGACCAGGAATCGGGACAGGTAGGCGCGCTCCGTCTCATCCAGGCGCCGCGGCCGGAAGGTGGCGGGATCGACCGGGACCAGCACGGTGCTCGCCTGCGCGGCCAGTTCACCGGAGGCAGTCACCTCGTAGTCGACCGTGAATGAGGCGGCGGCCAGGGCGGAGACCCACATGGAGATCGTCACCGGGGCGCCGAACGGTATGGAACGCCGGTAGTTGACCTCCAGGCGCGAAACCACGATGCCCTCGGTCAGCCGGTCGACGCCGTCACGGACCGCCGCCACGAACAGCCAGTCGACACGGGCCTCCTCCAGCAGGGTCGCCGTCCGCGCGTTGTTCACGTGACCGAAGGCGTCCAGGTCCGACCATCGGACCCGCACCTCGGTCTCATATCGCTCGCCGCCCACCGCCTGCTGCTCTGGTTGCACGTGACCATCCTGCTGCAGCCGGCGCCCGGCCCCGGACGCGGGGCCGCTCGCGGCGCTCGGTGCCCACCGCTCGCCACGCACGACACACCCGCGGCCTGCCGCTCCCCGGCCGCTGCGTGCTCCGCTCAGCGGATCATGGTGCGGATCTCGCGGGCCGCGACGGACAGCGCCGCCAGGTCGGCCGCGCCGGCGTCGGCGATCTCGGTGAGCGTCGTGCGCGCCCTGGCGAGCCGGGAGGCGTTTTGCTCCTCCCACTCGGCGATCTTCTGCTCGGCGGGGGTGTCGGCGTCGGTGGTGGACAGCACGTCGGCCGTGATCATCCACATGGACCGGTACAGGTCGTCCCGGATCGCCTGGCGGGCCAGGGCGTGCCACCGATCGCCGCGCTCGAGGTTGGTGACCAGCGTCAGCAGGTGGTCGAAGTCCAGGTGCGCGGACAGCGCGTAGTACAGCCCGGCGACCTCCATCAGGTCGCGCCCCGAGCTGTCGGCGACATCCGCGATGTCCAGCACGGAGAACGTGTACAGGCTGTAGGACACCCGCGAGGCGAGGTCCTCGGTGGCGCCCCCGCCGAGCAGGTCGTCGGTGTCGCGCTGCACGTTGTCCCGCTCGACACCACGCAGCAGCTCGGGCACCCGAGGGGCGATCAGGCGGGCCGGCTCGCGGTAGCGCTCGATCTCGGCCGTGACGTCCAGTGGCTGCGGCCTGCGGGACAGGAACCACCGAGCGGCCCGGTCCAGCAGCCGCCGCAGCAGCAGCGTCAGGCGATCCTGGCAGGCCGCGGGCACCACGTGGTCGGCCGCGTCGATGTCGCCGGACAGCGTCGGCAGGTCGAAGACCGCGCTGACCACGGCGAAGGCCCGGATCGCGTCGGTGGCGGAGGCGGCGATCTCCTCGCCGAGACGGAAGGCGTAGGTGATGCCGGCCCGGTTGACGACCTCGTTGGCCGCCATCGTGGTGACGATCTCCAGGGCCAGCGGGTGCGCATCGATCGCGGCCGAGAAGCGCTGTTGCATGGCCGGCGGGAAGTAGTCCGGCAGGTGCTGGGCGAAGGCGTCGCTGTCCGGCAGATCGCTGCCCAGCATCTCCGAGGCGAGCATCGATTTGGTGTAGGCCACCAGCACCGACAGCTCCGGTGACGAGAGCCCCTCGCCCGCGGCGATCCGGGCGTCGATCTGGGCGTGCGTCGGCAGGAACTCCAGCGCACGATCCAGCCGCCCGGACTCGACGAGGGCATCGATCTGCCGTGCGTGCACCGAGAGCATGGGACCGGCATGGAAGCGGGACACCCCCAGCAGCCGGTTCTGCGCGGTGTTGTCGGCCAGCACCAGGGAGGCGACGTCCTCGGTCATCTCGGTCAGCAGCGCGTTCCGGTCGTCCTCGCCGAGAGTCCCATCGGCCAGCAGCGGCTGCAGGGCGATCTTGATGTTCACCTCGTGGTCGGAGGTATCCACCCCGGCGGAGTTGTCGATCGCGTCAGTGTTGATCTTGCCGCCGGCCCGGGCGAACTCGATGCGGCCCAGCTGGGTGACGCCCAGATTGCCGCCCTCCCCCACCACCTTGACGCGCAGCGCGTTGCCGTCCACCCGAACCGCGTCGTTGGCCTTGTCGCCGACCTGGGCGTTGGTCTCGGTGGACGCCTTGACGTAGGTCCCGATGCCGCCGTTCCACAGCAGGTCGACAGGAGCCAGCAGGATCGCGTGGATCAGTTCGGCCGGCGACATCGCCTTCACCGCAGGGGAGATCCCCAGCGCGGTGCGCATCTGGGTGGAGATCGGAATGGACTTCACCGACCGCGGCCACACGCCGCCGCCCTCGGAGATCAGTTCGGAGTTGTAGTCGTCCCAGGAGGACCGCGGCAGGTCGAACAGCCGGCGCCGTTCGGCGAATCCGGCTGCGGCGTCGGGCTCGGGGTCGACGAACACGTGCCGGTGGTCGAACGCCGCGACCAGCCTGATGTGTTCGGACAGCAGCATGCCGTTGCCGAACACGTCGCCGGACATGTCCCCCACCCCGACGCAGGTGAAGTCCTGGCTCTGGGTGTCCACGCCTAGTTCCCGGAAGTGATGCTTGACCGACTCCCAGGCGCCGCGGGCGGTGATGCCCATGCCCTTGTGGTCGTATCCGGCGCTACCCCCCGAGGCGAAGGCATCCCCCAGCCAGTAGCCGTAGTCGATGGCCACCGAGTTGGCGATGTCGGAGAACTTGGCGGTGCCCTTGT